>NZ_JBIUCP010000059.1:0-18558 GCF_044538765.1 Acinetobacter sp. ABJ-A23_2 | reverse complement strand
TGTAAAATTAGATCATTTTTTATACAAATGTAGGCAATCTCTCACAACTATGTAAGCCAAAGCTTACAATACAAATGATTGTTTTTCCTATAATTAATTTCAGTACATATAAGCAATCTTTACTATTAAATAGAAAGCTGAATATTAATAAAGAGATCTGGAGAAAATGATAAAGTCATCTTTATTAATATAAAAACTCTTAATAATAGAAAAAGAATCTCAAAAAATTAATATGTACTAT
The DNA here is from genome assembly GCF_044538765.1 of Acinetobacter sp. ABJ-A23_2. NCBI lineage: Bacteria > Pseudomonadati > Pseudomonadota > Gammaproteobacteria > Moraxellales > Moraxellaceae > Acinetobacter > Acinetobacter sp. ABJ-A23_2. Next base: position 18,317 of record NZ_JBIUCP010000059.1, on the reverse strand, counting down.
CTTTCCTCTGGAAACAGAGGAAAGATACCTTTTAAAATATTCAGATAGGATATAGAAAATGTTTATCGCAAAAAATATATTTGTATATTTACTATCAATGTTAGCTTTATGCTTACTAATTATTTTCTTTAATTATGTAGGAATGAACGAGACGCTTAATCTCTTAATTTCTTCAGCACTTTTCGGAATGTTTATTACGTGGTACTACAAAGGTAGTGGACTGTGTATAGCCCTTTTTAGTTTTTTTTACTGGGCAATGTTTGTGATTAGTCAAAGTTTAGAAGTGATATGGATGCTTTCGGTTTCAATGATTGTATATTTAGTCATGACTAAAATTGTACCTAAACTCAAGCACATCCATATCGGTATAGCTTCAAATAGCTAGAATGGGTTTACTCCTCGATTAACCATTCCAACTTTCTTAACCGTATTAATTTTAGTTTGCTCTGCAATTAATAGTTCATTTAAGAAAAATTTGAGATTTTGTTGATTTAGCAAAATTGGGTTAAAGGTATTCTCTCCCATGCCAAGAAAGAAAGCCTCAATATTTGTATTGCGTTGCACATATTTCATTGACCAACGTTGAAAAGAGTTTTCTTCAATGGAATATGTGCACAACCATTTAATATTGTAATGCCTTTGATCTTTCTGAATCTTCTCAAATAGCTTTTCAACAATCTCTTTTTCGCCTTCTAAACATTGAAAAAATGCATTATCGGCATAATACAGCACCCCACATATCTCGTTTAAATCGTTGAAATCACGAGCTTCAGTCAGGATATCACGCAAATCTTGTAGCAAATCTTCATTATTTTCATTTCGTTGGCTGGCATAACACAGTCGAACGTTCATAAGACTTCCGTGAAATCTAAAATTTCATAATTAATGGAATTTTCAACTTAACACACCTTTATTAGAAATACTTTATATTTCATTATTATAAAAAAATCGCAACCTTGTTGATTTCCATAAAAAAACCCGAAACTAATTCGGGCCTTTGCATTTTAAATCGTATTATTTAACACGTTCAATTTGTAAAACTTCTATATCGGTCGGTTTCATACGATGAGTATCAACCTCACCTACAATACGCACTTTATCTCCAACCTTTAACTGCCAACCATTTGCCAAATCATCATCGACATCAATCACGATTGAACCTGTTTTGTCTTTAAATTCATAATGGTCGCCAGCGATATGCTTAACGATAGTACCAGTTAAGGTTACTCCTGTTTCATCAGCTAAAGTTTTAGCTTTTGAAACAGTGACTACATTTTTTGCTGCTTGATTAAGTAAAGCGGGATCTGTTCTTGCAAATGCTGCACTACTAGTTAATAAAACAAGTCCAGTGAGTGTGGTAAATAATATTCTTTTCATGAATATTCTCCTCGTTATTTTATCTATAGCTATCTAAACAATTTATGAAAATCGTGAGTTTTAGCTTTTGTGATTTTTTGTGTCATCGTGTCAGATGTACCATATTCTTGTTGGGGAATACTTTTACATTGACTCATTTTTTTAATCGTTATAATGAAAAAAAACCACATCGGGTGATGTGGCAAAAGGTATAACTCAATGAATACTGAAACAAATGTATACCAGAGGATATGAGTTTAGAATATAAATCAATTATTAAAATAAACTTAAGAAAATAATATTAATTAAAGATTTTCTAAAAATTTTGATAAACCTTCAGGTGCTCTTCCTTCTAGTCGACTACTGGTGGTTACTCGAACTAAATTGCTCCATGTAATATTGCAGCACTGCCTGATCAATTTCTCAATCAGTGAAACATCTTCATGACAAGGAACCGGCTCAAAACCACCAACTTGCATATAAGCGGCAGCACTAAAGCTTAAATTTGCCCCATGAATATGATGATGATCCATACAGTCTTGATAATGTGACAAATACTTTTTTTGTTTCATAACCGATAAACGGCTCAGGTCATCTAAAGTCACAATACCGCAAATTGCATCGGTAGGTTGATGCAAAATTTGGCAGCGTAACCAGTCTGGGCTAACCACACTATCGGCATCGGTACAGGCCAGCCAAGTTGCTCCGTTTTGAATAAGTTGGCGAATCCCTAAGTCCCGTGCCTTTCCGACACATGCATAATTGCATTCAATCCAGCTTACTCCGTAGCGCTGTACAATTGAGCGCGACTGATCCGTACAACTATCAAGTACGACCATGACCTCGACTTGTTCATCCGGTACTTTTTCAACCGCCTCCTGAATTGATTGCAAACAGGCTGGCAAATGTTGCTCTTCATTATGCGCTGGAACTACAACACCTATTTTCATCGTAATTGTTCTCGCTGAGCTATTGATGAAGGATTAACCGTCCAAACATCGACCATAAAGTCCGGATCGTTCAGACTTAAATAGTGATGAAATGGAAAAGATTGTTGAAAGCTTTGGTGGACTTGCTGGGCATTCAATTCAAAATCTTGAATATCATGTCGCCAATGGCAACATAAAATTTCGCCTTCGGAGTTTAGTGCATGCTTTAATTTTTTAATGAACTCACCTAACTCATCGAATGTGAGGTAATACGCCACTTCACTAATTACAATCAGGTCAAATTTTTGTTCGCACAATTCTTCAGGTATTTTTCTATTTTCAACAGTTACATGTTCAAATGCTTCTAACCGTTGGGATGCGAGCTGAACGGCTTGCTTCGACACATCAATACATAACAGATGAGCCGCACGCTGAGCCAGATAAACACTTAAATGCCCATTTGAACAGCCAATTTCTAAAACTTTTTCGTAGTGTGGTCGTGTTAATAATGCAAGGCAGATTTGTCTTTTACGGGCTTCGTACCAGTGATAGTCATAGCCCCATGGGTCATTATTACTACGATACAACTCTTCAAAATACACACGAGAATGAATCACTCAGATATACCTCATAAGGCATTAAAAGACGGCTAATTGCACTTGAAGACAAAACGGCGGAATTGCCAGTGCTTTCATCAGCTTCAAGTTGTGTTTTAAATTGCATAACCGCCTGATGTTTTTTAATTAATTGGTTGTCCGTTAAGGCATAAGCTTTTGCTTTGGACCAATCAATCCGTGGGTCTAAAGGCTCTGCCCAATGCCATGCCCAAATCAATACATGTAGACAGAGTAACTGATGAGCTTTTGCAAAGGCCTGTACCGTTTTTCCGACAGCTTCGTGGTCAGGATGACCATCAAGTGCATAGCTACAAATTAAAATATCTTCAGGCTGAACTATTCTGCTGAGTGCTTGACTCAACTGATGAGCCTGTAAATGAATCTGACCATCCATTAGATTTAAAGCAATTCGTTCAGAAAAATCTGACACACCTAGACTGTCCAAAGCAGCTAAAGTTTCTTGTGGCCGTAAATCGTTTAATTCATCTGGGCTGTATTTTGTTGAGTGTGGATGGCTTTGCGTTCCATTACTGACAGCCACAATAACAAGGTGACAATTTTCTTTGACTAACTGTTGCATTAAACCACCACAGCCAAGCACTTCGTCATCGGGATGCGGAGCGACAATCACCACTCTTTTAGATTGAAATAACTGTAAATTCAGCCCGTCTAAAGGATGATTTTTAAATGCCTCTAGCCACCTGAACTTCGGTGTCCCTTCACCTGAAATCACACGGTCTTCGACCAAGGGATGCGTTAAAGTTCCCATAAGCTTTTCTCCGGCAAACAGAGCTCTGCAATAGACTCATAGTCAAAAGCTGCATGGCTCTGTCGAATAAAGACAGGCAAATCAGCAATGAGCTGTGAAAATGTAGCTTCTTCACAATAAGGCCGTGCGCCCAAAGCTTTGCCAACGAGTTGAATAACACTCTGGCAGCATTGTTCTGTTTGGGCACGTAATATACGGATTTCACGCTCATGGCTGAGCATAGGTTCGTCATCTATAAGCTTGGCAACATATTGAAAATACTGCTTAGTTACAGAGAGCTGTTGAGCTAACTCTCCCAAATACATTTTTTTAAATGCATTTGGATGGGTTTGGCAGCTTTTCTGTAAAAAACTGACTAAGCGTACCGCCGCACCATACCAACAGGCCCCGACACCGGCTGCACCATGCCAAAATCCTGGACGTTCCAAATAGCGATTTGGCTGACCTATAGCAGTAACGGGAGTATTGTCAAAATGTACTTGGGCTGTTTGGGTTCCTTGCATGCCCACTGCTTGCCAGTGACGTAGGTCAACTTGAACCGAAGGATGAGCCAATTCAACAATACAAAGCTGTGCTTGGCCTTGTTTGTCCTTATAGCTCATTAAGGCTTTTTGAATAAACTCAGCACCTGAGCACCAAGTTTTTATACCACTACACTGATTGTTCTCTACTTGTACGGGTACTGGTCCACCCTCTGCTGCCCATACGGCCCAAGTCTGATCGTCTATTTCATCTTGATAACCAAGTTCATTTAAAATACTTAAGGCATCACAATGTGATTCAAATAATTTAGCTAGACTTAAATCATACCCTGCCACTTGAGCAAACATTTGCCACCGCTGATAGGTTTGACCTGAAGCTGGATAGGGTAAATTTTTAGCTAATCTTACCAATTCGCGAAGCAAATCTTGGCGTAGCTGACTTTTGTTTTCAGGCTGAGCATGCTCGAATTCACTCAACATACTCAAGACTGTCATATTTATAGATATTTTAATATTCATTACAAATAATTATTCAAAAGTATTCACTTAAACATATCGAAATAATTCTGTTTAATTAAAGATATAAAATGTAATGAAAAGATATTTTCTATAACTTTATTAAATGAATATTTCTTTTTATTTCATTGTTATCTAAATATATCGCTTAAGTGAAATTATAAAATAATCATGTAAGGTTTATTAAAAAACAAAGATTTCTGCTGTTTTATCCAGTAATTTAGTTTCTACCGTTTTTCTATTTCCAAAGAAGAGGTCCAAAATGAGTACTTTAAATATTAATGATATTAAAAAACATGCAGACGTTATTGCTTCTTGTGGTACTAAAGTAGGGACTGTCGATCATCTAGAAGGTGAAAATCAGTTGAAACTCACTCGTGATGAAAATGATCAACATCACCTTATTCCTACTTCTTGGATTGGGGAGGTAAAAGATGATCAAGTCATTTTAAATAAAAACTCAAAAGAAGTTCAAGAAAACTGGCAAGCCATTTAAACTTCTTTGCACAGTGATTTTCTAACTGTGCAGCTTATTTAAAAAGATAAACAACAATTAAAATAAAACAATTAGAATTAAAACAGTAAAAAGCTCCTTTTCATTAAGGAGCTTTTTATTTATAGCATTAAAATTTTTATTTAATATTTTTTATAAGTTACTCTGATTTATCGCAACCGAACGGGTTGCTTTACGCTTTCGGGTCACAAATAATCCGCAACCCACCACAGCTAAAGTCACACCTAATGATAAAGTGGTTTCATAACTATAGGCTGGCGAGAAAAACATATAAGCCAATACACTTAAAATAATGATAATCACAAACCAAGTGAGCCATGGAAATAGCCACATTTTAAATGGAATTTCCGCTCCAGTTGCCTCGAGCTTATGTCTTAGACGCAATTGTGAAAACGCAATAACCAAGTACACCAGCAAAGCAATCGAACCTGTACTTGAAAGCAATAAGCTAAACACTTTTCCCGGAAATACATAGTTAATGACACAGCACACTAAACCAATAAAAGTTGAGGAAAACACCGCAATGGCAGGTACACCAGCATAATTCACTTTAGTCACTGCTTGCGGTGCTTCATTGCGTGTTCCTAAACGGAATAACATACGAGAAGAGGTATAAATTGCCGCATTCATACAGCTCGCCACGGCGATAAACACGACCGTATCAATAATAAGTTTAGTGCCCGGTACGTTTAAGCTCATTAAAACGTATTGGAATGTCCCGTACTTTTGTAAGTCCGGTGAACGCCAATCGACAAGTGAAACAGCAATAAACATTGAGACCACAAAGAAAAGAATAATACGGTACAACACAAGGTTCGTTGCACGTCTAATTTTCTGTTTAGGGTTAGATGACTCGGCTGCAGCAATCGAGACAATTTCCACCCCAAAGAATGAAAATGCCGTAATTAAAATGGCAGATAAAATGCCTCCCATACCGTGCGGCATAAAGCCAGCGTTGTTATATAAATTGGCAACTCCACTGACATTTTTAGCTAAAGGCCAAATACCAGAAATTGCCAAAATACCAATAATAATGAAGCCAATAATGGCAACCACTTTGACCAAAGAAAACCAGAACTCAAACTCACCAAAACTTTTGGTACTAAAAAAGTTGGCTAAGCTTAAGAACACAATAAAGCAAAACGCATAGATAGAAACCGAAACGCTCGGAAACCACGAATGTAAAATTTCAGCACCTGCAATAGCTTCTACCGGAATCGCAAGTACCCAAAACCACCAATACAACCAACCAATGGTAAAGCCTGCCCACGGGCCAATGGCTTTACGGGCATAGGTAGAAAATGAACCTGTGTCCGGCTCTAAAACGGCCATTTCACCTAACATGCGCATCACCAGAAATACCATAATGCTGGTAATCAGGTATGCAAGAATCACTGCCGGGCCTGCTTTGGCAATTGCAGAAGATGAACCGACAAATAAACCTGCGCCAATAACACCGCCAATACTAATCATTGTGATATGGCGATTTGAGAGTCCTTCGCCTAATTTTTTTGTTCTATCATTATTCATATTTCATTCCTTAAAAATATATCCATAAAAACAATTTATTACATGTTTAAAATCCTACAGTCATGAAAAAAGGGAAAACTGCTGTTTTCCCTGATAATAAAAATTAATTTAAAGTCGGCATTGAGAACTGTTTTGCTTCACGGACTTGAGCCGATGGCCAGCGTTGTGTAATGGTTTTACGGCGTGTGTAGAAACGGACGCCATCTGGACCATACGCATGTAAATCACCAAACAATGAACGTTTCCAGCCACCAAAGCTATGGTAAGCCACAGGTACCGGTAAAGGCACATTAATACCCACCATACCAACTTGAATGTGACTGCTAAAATAGCGAGCTGCCTCACCGTCGCGGGTATAGATACAAGTACCATTTCCATATTCATGGTCATTAATGAGCTGCATCGCTTCTTGCATGCTATTCACACGCATAACTTGCAACACAGGACCAAAAATTTCTTGCTGGTAACTGGTCATGTTTGGTGTGACTTGGTCAATTAAAGTGGGCCCCACAAAGAAACCTTTTTCGTAGCCTGCCGGTTTTGCATCACGGCCATCGACCACAATTTTTGCGCCTTGCTGCTCCGCACTTTGAATATAAGCCTGCACTTTGTCTTTATGTGCTTGGGTAATCAGTGGGCCAAAGTCGTTACTTGCATCTGCATAGTTACCGAACTTTAATTTTTTCATTTCTTGAGTGAGCTTATCAATCACAACATCGGCAACTTCATCGCCAATGGCAACCGCAACCGACAGTGCCATACAACGTTCGCCAGAAGAGCCAAAAGCAGCGCCTAATAATGAAGTCACTACGTTATCAATATCGGCATCAGGCATAATAATCGCGTGGTTTTTTGCACCGCCTAATGCTTGGCAACGTTTACCTGTTGAAGTCGCTGTACGGTAAATATATTCAGCAATTGGTGTTGAACCCACAAAACTGACTGCCTGAATACGTGGATGATGCAATAAGGCATCTACCGCCTCTTTATCACCATTCACCACGTTAAACACGCCGTCGGGTAAACCCGCCTGTTTTAAAAGTTCAGCAAGGTATAAAACCACAGAAGGCGCTTTTTCAGAAGGTTTTAAAATAAAGCAGTTACCACAGACTAATGCCATTGGGAACATCCATAAAGCCACCATGGCTGGGAAGTTAAATGGAGTAATCCCAGCCACAACACCTAGCGGTTGGAATTCACTCCATGAGTCGATATCTGGACCGACATTTTTTGAAAACTCCCCTTTTAAAAGCTCTGGCGCGCCGCAAGCATATTCAACGTTTTCAATACCGCGTTGCAATTCACCTTGAGCATCATGAGAAATTTTGCCGTGCTCTTGCCCAATCAAAGCGCAAATCTTTTCGGCATTTTGCTCTAATAATTGTTTAAACTTGAACATGACACGCGCACGTTTAATAACTGGTGTATCGCGCCATGCAGGAAATGCTTGCTCGGCTACCTGAACTGCTTCATTTACCGTTTGAGCATCTGCAATTTCGACTTCTTTACTAATTTCACCCGTCGCAGGATTGTAAACTGGCTGTTTTCTTGCCGTTTTAGATACAATTCTTCCTTGAATGAAATGCCCTAGCACTTTTTTGGCTTGTTCGCTATGCGTACTATTTTCAGTTGAAACTTCGTCATAGCTAAAATTTTCTAGGCCATTTGTCATTATTGTTACTCCTTACTACAATTAGTTTTCAGATCAAACTGTATTTTTCATTTGGTTTCTAAAGAGCATCTATTACCGTTATAGACGCCCATGAAATGTCTCTAAGCCTTAATTCACTTGATAAAGCGCATCGCCCACGGCATTCATTAAGCGGTCAATATCAGCCTCAGTGCTGTTAAACATTGGACCGAACTGAAGCGTGTCACCCCCAAAGCGAACATAGAAACCTTCTTTCCAAAGTTTCATACCAAGCTCAAAACCTCGAATGGTGGCATCGCCATCACGCGGAGCTAACTGCAAAGCTCCAATCAAGCCACAGTTACGTATGTCTAAAATGTACGGTGCGCCTTTTAAACCGTGTAGCATTTTTTCAAAACTTGGAGCCAACGCCGCAGATTGAGCTAACAGGTTTTTCTTTTCTAAAACTTCAAGCGCAGCTAAAGCAGCCGCACAAGCAACCGGATGTGCCGAATAGGTATAGCCGTGAGTAAATTCAATGGCGTGTTCTGGTAAGTCTTGCTGCATAAAGGCAGAGTAAATTTCATGGCTAGCCACCACACCACCTAAAGGAATGGCACCGTTGGTGACTTGTTTAGCAAAGTTCAAAATATCTGGCGTAACTCCGAAATATTCCGCCCCCGTCCACGTTCCTAAACGGCCAAAACCTGTAATCACCTCATCAAAAATTAACAAGATGTCATGCTGATCACAGATCTCTCTTAAACGCTGTAAATAACCCGTTGGCGGCACAATACAACCTGCCGAGCCAGAAATAGGCTCTACAATGACGGCTGCAATATTTGAAGCATCGTGTAGCTCAATTAATTTAAGCATTTCATTGGCAAGTTCTACCCCACCTGTTTCTGCACAGCCTTTGGTAAAAGTTAAATTTGGCTGCAAGGTATGCGGCAAATGGTCTACATCCATAAGTTGACCAAACATTTTACGGTTGCCACCAATACCGCCTAAGCTGGTTCCCGCAACGTTTACACCATGGTAGCCACGCGCCCGACCAATCAATTTGGTTTTACTTGGTTTGCCTTTAATACGCCAATAGGCACGTGCCATTTTTATAGACGTATCTGCCGACTCTGAACCTGAGTTGGTAAAGAAAACGTGTTGTAGTTTTTCGGGCATATGCTGAACAATTTTATCTGCCAGCTTAAAAGACAATGGATGACCAAACTGAAAAGCTGGTGAATAGTCTAGCTGACCTAACTGAGCGCTCACCGCTTGTTGAATTTCGGGTAAGGTATGGCCTGCACCACACGTCCATAGGCCTGAGAGTGAGTCATAAATTTCACGCCCCGAATCATCAATTAGATACGATCCTTTGGCACCCACAATCATACGTGGGTCTTTAGCAAAGTTTCGGTTTGCTGAAAAAGGCATCCAGTGTGCCTGATAATTTATATGCATATTATTATTGGTTTGAACCGCGTCCAAAGTATGTTCAGAGTCGCTGAATTTATCCGTATCAAACATAACCATTCCTGTTTATTTTCAAATTATGGTTTGAGTGTACATAGCGAGATAAGTTTGATAAATTCAAATTATCTTGAGTTTAGATTTAAAAAAACAAAACTAAATGAAACCTAAAAAATTAAATCAAGTTACTGATTTTGATATAAAACTTCTTAAAATTTTTAAAACGGTTTGCGACTGTCACAGCTTTACATCTGCCGAAAGTATTTTAGGTATTAGCCGCTCTGCAATTAGTTTGCATATGAGTGATTTAGAAAATCGTTTGGGCATTCGACTATGTCAGCGAGGCCGTGCTGGGTTTGCCCTCACCGATGAAGGACGGGAAATTTTAGAATATATTGAAGTACTCACAGCAGCGATTGAAGACTTCCGCTCTAAAGTCAACCAAATGCATAACCGCCTCAAGGGTGAGTTTAATATCGGGATTATTAACAACCTTGTGACTATGCCTAAAGGCTATATCACCAACACCTTGACTCAACTTGCCGAAGAGCATGCCGAAGTTATTATTAATATTAGTATGAGCACCCTTTCAGATATTGAGTGCCGTGTGCTCGATAACCGTTTGCATGCAGGCGTTATTCCCCTTGTAACGCCTTTGTCTGGTTTAGATTATTTCGACTTATATAGTGAAAGTTCATTTTTATACTGCGGCAAAAACCATCCTTTATTTAACCAATGTAGTAGCATCAATTTAAATGAATTAAAAAAATGGCAAGCTATTCTTCCTAATTATGCCATTACCTCGGAAGCAGCAAAGTTGCATCAGCTTTTAGATTGTAAAGCGACTGCAAGTGACCGTGAAGGTATTGCCTTTCTTATTTTAACTGGAAAATTCTTAGGCTTTTTACCCGACCACTATGCAAAAAAATGGGTTGAAGACGGTGTGATGCAACCTGTTTTAAAAGACAAAATGCACTACAGCACCCCTATATGCTTAATTACTCATAAGGGTAAAAACCACAATAATATTTTAAAAACCTTTATGGAGATGCTTGAGAAACGAATCAGTAATGATTAAAAATAGTTATATATAGATAGAAAGATATAGATAATTTTATAAATAATGAATATTTTTATTTAAAAAAACTTCATAATAGAAATTTATAAAATCAAAGCTGCATAGGGGCTTTTTAAGTAAGATGACTATCCAGTATATTTAAATCAATTTAATATTTAACAAATATAAATTAACAGTCTGTTTTTAATCAATAAAAAATATATAATCACCCCGCAAAGTAAACATAAATACTTAAGGTTTATTCATGAAAAAAATTTCAATTTTAGCAGTTTCTATTTCATTTATTATATTAACGGGGTGCGGTGGAGGCAGTTCAAGCTCTAATAATACTGAAAATGTATCATCGCAAGGTCAAGGGCAATCTACTCAAAATGGAAATAGTCTAAAGTGTGACAAAGGTATTCTCTTAAACTCTACGCTTTCAACCAATACAATTTTTGATGAGCCGTTATACTCTCTTACATACAATTATAAGCAAGTGCCTACAGCTAATAGTTTTAATATAGTTGGTCAATTGTATGCAGATGAATTTCAAAGAAATGGGCAGATGATATATTCATCTCCTAAAGCAATTTATAATGTAACTGCTGACGAAGTTGAAAGTAGTTCGGCTGAAGATGTTGTACAAACTTACGACCTTAACTCTTTTGGTCTTTTCACTAAAAAGACTTATCAGAAGCAAAATAATGGTTGGCCTGAGGGCTATATTGTTGCATCACAAGGCTCACAAATTACAACTGCTCAATTTAATGATACTTGTAGTTTAAATTCAGATAATGTTAGTTTCGATTATGAGAAAATTGATGTTTCCGGTAAAAAAATAACTGATATTTTCCCACCTGATACAGCGAATGCAACAACTAAAGATACAGACTATATCAATAATCAATTTTCTCGTATTCTTAAAGATAATCAAACAGCCTTTGCAAACTTAGTAAATAGTAACGCAACTTTCCCAAGCGGTTCTTTTGTTTATGTACCGAAGTCTGTTGTTTATAACAATACCGAATTTTATTTATTTGATAGCTCACTCACTGATTTCAAAACCCTAGCTGAATGGCAACAAAAATATTATCAAAACTTTAATTATAAATTTGATACTGTTGCTGGTTATAAGGTGACTTATTTTGTAGATAGTGCAGGTAACCCAATTTATGACAATGGTAAGGATCCAGCCATTGAAATGAATGGCAAAATCTATGATGGTGAATGGCAAGTTAAAGGTAATGTTATCTCTGAAACCTATGGTGCACCACCAACTACATGGAACACCAACTACCAATCAAAAAGTGACTTTGCTTTATTCAATAAAACAAGTTATGACTTTCTTGCTACCCAAATCCAAACTTACTATAAGTAAAATTTAAAACCTGTATATCCCAAAGTACCTTACCCATGTACTTTGGGATATTTATCTAAACCAGACCAACCTTCAGTAAAAAGTAATCTAGCGCCTTATCTGTTTCACCTGTACTGCTGTTATTCACAAGTGGGATAATTGCACCCTCAATCACATATAAAAAGAGTCTGGCCTCATTAAATGATGCATCGGCTTTTAATGTTCTAAATAAGCTATAGATTTCATTGGTCAGCCATGTTCTGTACCTTACCGCGGTTTGATAGGCGTTTGGATAGCTATTTTTAATTTCAAAAACGGCCTTAAATAATAAGTAATATGGCCCTTCTATATCGCTATGTAAAAAATAAAGTTTCTTGAGTTTATCGATTGCGGCTGTGTCATGGTCATATTCCACTAGTGCAGTCACTTGATCTTGAAGTCGTTCTTTTTGCACAATTAGACAAATATCAATGAAGCGTTGTTTAGAGTGAAAATAGTTATAAAACGTCATTTTTGTGACTTCGGTTTCCCTCACAATCTTGTCGACGCCAACGGTGTGAAATCCACCGTGATGGAACAGATGAATCCCTTTTTTTACAACTTCAAAAGCACGTGTTGGGAGCGTTAAATTTGGCATAGTTTTACCGTTATAAAATAAATTTTTGTTGTATATAAAAGAGATATAAAAATCTGTGCCCTTTCTGGGAGAAAAAAAGGCACAGCAAAACCCATAAAGACTGTGCTTGGCACATCTCGAGTTTTATAGTTGCTAAGTTTTTGGTCGTGATGATTTAAAGCTTGATAAACCTAATGGCGATCAAACTCGTTAACAAACTAAGTTGTGTTGTTATAGCTTTTGGCAAAGGCTGCCAAGAAATAATGGATGTGCAAAGCCGACTCCTTTTTATTTGGAGTTCTGCCAGACATTAAAATTATGGTGGCAGAACGAAGGGGGTTCGCAGACTGGCTTCAAGACCCAGCACACCCGAAGGTGTCCCCCTCCGTTCCACCATAGAGGGGGCGCGAGGGTATACACACTAAAAGAAGAATCTTTTAATGCTCTTGAAGTACGGTCTGCGACAACCGACTGGCAATGTAGGCCAGCACGCAAAGGATAATAGTCACTCTATTTATCGTCAAGCACAAAAAGTGACAACTGTTTTAAAATAAATCAGACAAAGTATTTGATAAATCAGTGGGTTTTAAGATGGACTACAAAATCGACGGGTAAAATCAGATGTTGTTATTTCTATAGTTTTTTTAAAAATATTTGAGTTCAGCAATAAAAGATTGCGCTAATTTATGTAGTAGTTCATGAGAATAAATTATAAAACTAAGCCTCTTACTCGCAGTTGGCTTGAGGCTTGGTAAATTCATTTCAATAGCACCCGTTTAAAGATGCTACACAAAATAATTAATGGTTCTTTTTAGAGAATTTATGACCTTTAGGAAGTGGAGCATCACATGGTTGATCCGTCTTTACATCGACCATTTTCACTGGTCCATCATTGTAGACCGTTACTTTACAGCCTTTTACAACATATTCCTGTTCAATACCACCGTACATTTCATCCTCAGAAACAGGAGCTACAGAAGTTACCGCATCACAAGCTTCATCAGCACGACATTGACCGTTCATTCCACTAACATCAGTTCCACCCGCTTCTGCCACTTCTGCTCCAGCGGCTTCCATTGCATCAACCTCTTCAACCTGTATCTTTGCTGCATATATATTTGAAAGACTCATCATCAGAAAAACTGCAAGAAAGAACTTACTACTGCGATTTATTAAATTCATGTTTTATCCATATCTATTGATTTGAAATTGGTGCGTTCTGAGAAGGAAAAGCTTCAATTTTTCTATTTTTCAAAAATATTAAAAAATTTTTAGAAGCCATACAATGTCATATAATTAGGTTAATTGGGGAGTAATTTTTTAAGCTATCTTAACTTTCATAGATAACGTCATACTGACCAGTTAACTCTTCTCTTAAAAGATCGAACAATTCACTTCCTAATAGTTTCGCTTTTACAACATAACTAATTTTATTTATAAATTTTTCAGCCAATCTGGTTCCTCTTCTGCAATAATGTCAACATACTCTCTATTTTCAATAACTTTAATCCAACCACCACTCCACAGCTCAAACATAGACAGTTTTTCAATAATATATAAATTGTTATCAAGCTTAGATATAGAAATCATCCCAAATTTATCATGAATATATTCGCCACCTGCACCTGCTGGTACACGAGCATCTATATCTTTATGATTCCAATTCAAAACTTTTCCTGTTACCTGCGGAACAGCCTCCAAAAACTCAATTTCAAATGTACTAGATATTTTGCACACACATGGAATATCATTTACTTCCAATATTTTTTTTGTATACAAGTTATCTTCAAAATTAACGATTACTTCTAACATTCTTTATAATTCCTAGCTATTACTGTTTCACCAGTAAATACTTTTATATCACTATATTTTTGATACGCTATTAAATATTATCTACAGCTTTAAGTTGATTATATTATTAACAATTTCCACTACATCTACATCTTCATCCAAATACTTTTCATACCAATAATCTATTTTATTAAGAGGATTAAAAATAACACCTAAACAACCACCTTGATTATTATCAATATAAAAAGACATATCATTATTTAAACAATACTTTTCAATATCAAAAAGAATTGTAGGCACTACCCGCACATAATCATCATAAATATAGTAATATAGGCAATTATTGTTAACAAAACTACCTAAAATAAAATACTTCTCCCCTACGGTTAAAGCATAATCATAATTATAGTCATAATCATAATTTACTGATAACTTGAAAAAACTATTTAAACTACTCCCTTTTTCAACTAATGCTTTTCCAATGGAATTAGAAATACATTCAACCACAGTTATTACTCCTATTGAACTTTCGCTCGCTGCTCAACATTATCTACAGTTTTATCACTTACTCCTACGAGTCTAGATGCTGAAGCAAGTCTTGCTAAAGCCCTGCTTCCTGTTACAATTCAGTATGTAAAGCCTGTATGCTAGTTGCATATGTATTTGAAAGACTCATCATCAGAAAAACTGCAAGAAAGAACGTACTACTGCGATTGATTAAATTCATGTTTTATTCATAGCTTTAATATTCATCAGGATCCGTATCCCACAAATTAGGATTTGGTTCCGCATATATAGAGTTCTCAATAACTTTACACCAGCCTATACCATTTAAAAACATACTTAAATCTAAAATCTTGAAATGATCTTTATCAATTCTTTCTAATGTAATTAAACTACGTTTATAGTACATATATTCACCTCCAGAGCCAGCAGGCACTCTTTTATTTAATTCGCTCCATGACCATTCTAAAACTTGTCCAGATATATGAGGAACAGTCTCAAAAAAATCAATATTAAATATACTATTTATCCTCACCAAACACGGAATATTTTCACACTCCAACATCATTTCAGAATGTAAATTATTTGGAAGTTTAAGATCTAAAATAAACATTTATTTATAATTCCGCAGAATAATACTTTCACATGTAAAGAATTTATTAAAATCTTCTATTGGAGTTAGGTCATAAATCTTTCAACCAATCTGGCTCTTCAACTTCAGCTACATGGCTATATTCTCTATTTTCAACTACTGGAAGCCATCCACTTCCTGATTCGAACATAGACAAGTTTTCAATAATATATAAATCTTTCTCAAGCTTAGATAAAGTAATTAATCCATATTTATAATGAAGATATTCCCCACCAGCACCTGCGGATACTCTTAAATCAATTTCTTTATACTCCCAACCTGTTACAAAACCTGTAACCTGAGGATAAGCGACTAAAAAGTCGATTTCAAATTTTTCAGCAATCTTACATAAACACGGTATTTGTGATGTTTTAAGCATATTTTCTGTATGAAGATCATCTTCAAATTTAGCATGAACTTGTAACACTATTTATAATTCCTAATTATTACTATTTCGCCAGTGAATGCCTTTTTAAAGCTTTCTATCGGAATATAACATGATGTATTGGATGGCTCCTGTATTGCTAATACAGTTACTAAAACCAATACTAGATTTAACTTCAAATAGTGAATACTTTTTATATCACTATGGTTTTGATACGCTTGTATACAGCCATCTGCTTCAAAATAAATTAAAAAGATATGTAGTTAACGTAAAAAATAACATTGCCCATGAGACATTTCTTAATGATTTCGGCCCATAAATTCCCATTATCACTAAAATAATTGGTTGTACGAAAATACCAACTTTTTGAAAAAAACTAAGCTCATCAAGCATAAATAATATCCCAAATAGAAATTTACTTCTAATCCCGTCAAAATACCTGTAATTGTCACACTGTTGATTTTAGTACTACTTTTGCAATACTTTTTTCATCCCATATAGACTTATTTCTCTAGATAAATAACCCTTTAAAGAAATCTTCAAGCAATAAAGGTCATTGAATTAAGTAAAATCTTGCTTACTATCAAGCCATCTTAACTTAGAAAAAAGTGCTAAAGAATCTGGGTCACGTTCTAATAATTTATCTAATAAGCCATCTTCAGCTAAAGCCCAATGAAGCATCATAAAATGACTACAACCATCATTACCATAATAGACCATCTCATACCGTACTTTAGGATCTTTTATTTCTATTTCTCTCTGCTTAAATGCAATTAGTTCATTACCATGTTCCCCAGAAATTCCATAAAACAATATATCGTTATTACTATGGTATATGCCGTATATATAAATAGTGTCATCATTCCACTCTTCACTTAAAGATATACCTAACACAGTTAACTCCTTTATTAAGCACCTAACAATGAACCAACAATTTTCATGTCAATTTTTTAGTTTCACTATAAGACTACTCTTAAGTTAATAAAATCATTAAAATATAAAAAACTCTAATACTCTTATATCTATGAACGAAAAAGCAATTAGCCAATATTTAAGTTTTATTCTAAGACACAAACCAGAAGAAATTAATCTAACATTAGATCGTGAAGGTTGGGCAAATGTTGGAGAGTTAATTTCCAAGTCACAACCAGTCAAGAATGTAGATTTAGATGAAGAAATTATTAAGGATATTGTGAACAATAGTGATAAAAAGCGGTTCCAAATTTCTGACGATGGAAAATATATTCGTGCTGTACAAGGCCACTCAACCACAAGTGTTGATATCACGCTAAATAAGCTTGTACCACCAGTTTCTCTTTATCATGGTACAGCTCAAAGGTTTATAAATTCTATAAAAGAACAAGGTTTAATCTCTAAAGATCGTCAATATGTACATCTAACAGAAAACAAAGACACTGCCCTATCCGTAGGAGCACGTTATGGCAAACCTGAGATTTTAATTATTCATGCTTTAGAAATGCATAAGAATGGATTCGAATTTTTCCAAGCTGAAAATGGAGTCTGGTTGGTTAAACATATACCAGTAAAGTTTATTGTTTTTCAGTAGAATGAAAATTATGCTTTCACTCAGAAGTGGAAGCATTTTTCAACAATACTAAAAAATTTAGAAGTTATATAAGTCACATTCTTAAGTTAATTTGGCAACAATTTTTTAAGATATTTTAACTTTAAACTAAACTCTACCAATTATTCATTGGAGGAGCCTTAATCCCTAATACTTCAAGTCGTTTTATCTCATTTTCTATATTTTTCAATTCATTTTGGTTTTCGACTGAACTTAAATTCATTTTTTGCAACACCATTTTCAGATTTAAATACAAAGTTATATCATTAGGAGTGATTTTTATTGCATCTCTGTAACATTTAGCTGCTTTCTCATATTCATGTAATTTACCTAACATTCCACCTAAATCGATATAAGGATCAACAAATATTGGATCTATATCTATAGATTCAACATAATGAGCAAATGCATCATCATATTTTTTTAATCTCTCATATCCTATTCCACTTAAATAATGATATCTTGATAATTTGGCATTAGGATCACTTTTTAAAACTTTTTTAAAAAAATGTATTGCATTATTAAAATCTCTTTTATAAAAGTAATAATTTCCAAGAATTTCATCCCTTATATAC
>NZ_JBIUCP010000058.1:0-19295 GCF_044538765.1 Acinetobacter sp. ABJ-A23_2 | reverse complement strand
TCAATAGTTTGAGTAATTAATAATTATTGTAAATAAATGTGAAAATATTCACAAACTGGTTGTTTTTTGTTAAGATCATTAACATTAAAAACATAGAGATAATAATAATGATCAATAAAGTATTAATAGTGTTGTGTGTGAGTATCGTGTTTGTATTAGGGTATTGGGCATATTTAGATACCCAAAATAAAAGACATCAGGAACTCATGAGGATTATTCAGGAAGCTGAAAAAAATTTGCAGACGATTGAGCGAAATCCAAATCGTGTGAGTCATAGCAATTTAGCTTCATACAATTTGCAAAAATATATTAGTGATAAAAAAGTTTTTTTCTAAGCAGAATGGTTATTGTAATTTGCTTTAAAAAGTGTGCCATTGGTCATATCTTTTCATAAATTTTGATCATGTTGCTGTTGAATCTGTTAAACTTATTGAACGTATAGTAAAAAAGCTGCATAGGGGTTATGCAGCTTTTTTGTGTTTCAAGAGGGGCTGTGGCTATTTTCTGTGTATGAAAACAGACATCAAATGAGTGGCATATTTGTTGCTTCGTCTATTTAAGATTTTTGTCTAGAGATCTGAACAGAAAAACAAGATTGCTCAGATACCTACATAGAAGTACATATTCCACAGCTCAGATTTTGCATAGAGGCTACTTATGGCGGCGCCCAATTCTTCGGCAGGCTGGTTAGAGCGTTTATTTAAGTTAAGCGACAATAAAACCACGTTTCGAACAGAAGTTCTTGCTGGTGTAACTACATTTTTAACGATGTGCTACATCATCATTGTCAATCCACTCATTTTATCTGAAACCGGCATGGATCATGGCGCCGTATTCGTTGCGACCTGTTTGGCAGCAGCAATCGGTTGTTTAGTGATGGGTATTATTGCCAATTATCCAATCGCCTTGGCACCGGGTATGGGGCTTAATGCTTATTTTACCTATTCGGTATGTATGGGTATGGGAGTGCCATGGCAGACAGCTTTAGCAGCTGTTTTTGTTTCAGGTGTTGTATTTCTTGCTATTAGCTTCTTTAAAGTTCGTGAAGCGATTGTCAATGCCATTCCAATGTCGCTTAAATTTGCGATAGGTGGTGGTATTGGTTTATTCCTTGCACTTATTGCGCTAAAAAATGCTGGAATCATTGTTGCAAACAAAGCGACATTAGTGGGGTTGGGCGATATTAAACAACCTACAGTGCTACTGGCTTTATTTGGCTTTTTACTCATTGTGGTTTTACATCAGCTCAAAGTTCGTGGTGCCATTATTATTAGTATTTTAGTGGTGACAGCAATTGCGACTGCTTTAGGCTTAAATGAATTTAAAGGCGTAGTGGGTCAGATTCCTTCTATTGCACCGACATTCATGCAAATGGACTTTAAAGGCTTATTCACTGCAAGTATGGTGGGTGTCATCTTCGTATTCTTCATTGTTGACTTGTTTGACAGTACGGGTACTTTAGTTGGCGTTTCACACCGTGCAGGACTTTTACAAGATGGTAAATTGCCACGTTTGAAAAAAGCACTATTTGCTGACTCTACTGCGATTGTTGCTGGTGCAGCATTAGGTACTTCATCAACCACGCCATATATTGAATCAGCTTCAGGTGTAGCAGCTGGTGGGCGTACAGGTTTAACCGCTGTCGTTGTCGCTTTCTTATTTATTTGCTGTTTATTTTTGGCACCTCTTGCTCAATCTGTACCAGGTTTTGCAACAGCACCAGCTTTATTGTTTATTGGTGTGTTAATGATCCAAGGGATCACACACATTGATTGGGATGATATTACAGAAGCTGTTCCAGCCTTTTTAACGATTGTATTTATGCCATTTGCCTACTCAATTGCAGATGGTATTGCAATGGGCTTTATCAGCTATGCATTAGTTAAATTATTCACAGGTAAGGCAAAAACTGTTCCATACATGGTATGGATTATTGCTGCTCTTTGGGTATTTAAATTTATCGCTTTTGGCGGTTAATACGATTTTTTATAATTTCCTTCTAGAACTATTTTAGTGATAGAGATATAAGAAGGAAATTATAGAAGGGTGTGTTTACCACACCCTTTTTTCTTTAGATGTGGAGTTAATATGAATCAAGTCGAGCTGATTCAGGCCTTACCAAAAGCTGAGTTGCATGTACATATTGAAGGTACTTTTGAACCTGAATTAATGTTTGCGATTGCACAGCGTAATCAGATTCAGATTCCTTACAAATCTGTTGAAGAAGTAAAGCAAGCTTATAACTTTCATAATCTTCAATCATTTCTAGATATTTACTATGCTGGTGCAAATGTTCTTGTTCATGAGCAAGATTTTTATGATTTAGCATGGGCATATTTTGAGAAATGTGCAGAAGATCGTGTCGTTCATACAGAAATGTTCTTTGACCCGCAAACCCATACCGACCGTGGTATTGCTTTTGCAACGGTCATAAATGGGCTTAAACGTGCCTGTGCTGACGCAAAAAACAAATTTGGTATTAGCTCTCAGCTTATTATGTGTTTCTTGCGTCATTTAAGCGAAGAAGCTGCATTTGAAACGCTTGAGCAAGCTTTACCGTTTAAAGAAGACATTATTGCTGTTGGACTTGATTCAAGTGAAGTAGGACACCCACCAGCTAAATTTGAACGTGTTTTTGCTAAGGCACGTGAGGAAGGTTTCTTAATCGTGGCTCATGCAGGCGAAGAAGGCCCACCTGAATATGTATGGGAAGCTTTAGACTTGCTCAAAGTAAACCGTATTGACCACGGCGTGCGTTCTGAAGAAGACGAACAATTAATGGCTCGTTTAATTAATGAAAAAATGCCATTAACAGTTTGTCCTTTAAGTAACTTAAAGCTATGTGTCGTTAAGGATATGAAAGAGCACAACATCCGCCGTCTTTTACAAAAAGGCGTACACGTGACTGTTAACTCGGATGATCCTTCATATTTCGGTGGATATATGAATGATAACTTCGTTGCTATTCAGCAAGCCTTAGATTTAAGTAATGATGAGTTGAAGCAACTCGCAATTAACTCTTTTGAAGCCTCTTTCATTTCAGATGAAGAGAAACAAAAGTGGATTTCAGAAATCCAAAAAATCTAAATAAAAAACCGCCTGTGATAGGCGGTTTTTTTTAACATTGAATTTATTTAGGTTGTTTGGTCATACTGTTTAAAACATTGTCTTTATCCACAAAGTGATGTTTTAAAGCTGCCAGAACATGTCCAACAATAAGCAAACCTGCAAACCACGAAATATAAATATGTAATGGTTTAACGATAGCTAAAAGCTCTGGATTGTCTTGTACTAAACGTGGAATTTCAAATAAATATAAAACAGGGGCAGGGTGACCAGCACTCCAGCTAAATAAACAACCCGTAACAGGTAAAGCCACCAAAATCACATAAAGCAATAGATGACCAACATGTGCCAAAGTTTTCATCGTCGGTGACATCGTGTCAGGCAGTTGTGGGGCTGGGTGAGTGTAACGCCAGAATAGGCGAATAACCACTAAAAAGATAATGGTTGTGGCAATGTTTTTATGCAGTGTAATAACATCACCTTTAAAGCTGCCATCGGCATCGTAACTTAAAAAATTTCCACTATAGAAACCAATCACCCAAGCGGTAATGAAAATGATTGCCATGACCCAATGCAGAATCTGTGCAGTACGGGTGTAGTATTGAGAGGATGAGGCAGGCATAAAAGACCCTATTTTTTTGTCATTTTAGCGCTAGATTTTATGGGAAAGCACTGAATTTGAGAAATGTTGTTCTCGTAACGGAGCGTGCTATAAACAGAACGCTTTAATTGGGAAAAACACGGTCAATTTGAGCGAGAAAATAAGAGAGCTAGTTTGCATAAATGCATCAATTTATTTGTTTCTTCTAAGCACAAGTTTAGGCAAAATACGCGCTGCTTACGTTCGATCAAAGGAAAAAATGATGAAAAAATTGATGCTCGCTGTAGCACCAGTAGTTTTGGCTTTAACAGCATGTGCGACCACACCTGGTGCAGGTTCTGCAGAAACTGCAACTCAACAGTTAGGCATGACTGCATTAAAAGTTGCTGTAAATGCGAAATGTATTACAGAAATTAATAATGTCGCTGCATGGAAAACAGCAACAAAGCTTATGACTGCTGAACAACGTGATAGTATTCAAACTAATGTTTGTGGTTGCGTAAGTGAAAAGGCACCAAACAGTGTGACTGCAGTTGATTTGGCTACTGCTGCACTTGACCCAGCTGCACGTGCAACAGTTGTAAACCAAGTCGTTTCTAATACTGTAAATGCTTGCGTAGCAGAAGCTTTACAAAAGTAATTAATAATTTGAGTTTCAAAGAAGGCTGACTCATATTGATCGGCCTCTTTTTTTATTGGAGTATACATGTTTGTTGCAGGCGTAGATGAGGCGGGGCGAGGCCCGCTAGTGGGTTCAGTTGTTGCTGCAGCTGTTATTTTAGATCCGAACAATCCAATTTTAGGTTTGAACGATTCTAAAAAATTAACTGAAAAGAAACGTGAAAAGTTGTTTATTGAAATTCAGGAAAAAGCTTTAGCATGGTCAATAGCGGAAGCGACCCATGCGGAAATTGATGAGCTGAATATCTTGCAAGCAACATTTTTAGCAATGAAAAGAGCAGTGGAAGGCTTAAAAACACAGCCTCAAAAAGTCATTGTAGATGGCAACCAAATTCCGAAAGGAATCATTATTCCTTGTGAAGCGATTGTTGGTGGCGACGCTAGCCATGCCGAGATTAGTGCGGCGAGTATTTTGGCAAAAGTCACACGTGATCGCCAAATGGCAGAATTAGATCAGCAATATCCATTATTTGGTTTTGGAAAACATAAAGGTTATCCAACAAAAGCACATTTTGAAGCGATTGCAGCTCATGGTGTGATCGATCAGCATCGTCGTAGTTATGCACCAGTAAAACGTGCATTAGGTCTATAAATTTACATACTCCCAAAAAATTTAAAGCGACTATAAAGTCGCTTTAATTAGGGAGAGAATAACTTCATACTAACGATTGAAGTTTTTCTGTGCATAATTATCATCTTCATATGAAACTTGATAATCTTGATCAAGATGTTGAAGGTGTTCATGCATTGCACGTTCATGTTGAATACGTTGATAAATTTCTTCGCGATGAACAGAAACCTCTTTTGGCGCATTCACACCAATTCGAACCTGGTTTCCTTTGACGCCAAGCACAGTAACACTGACTTGATCCCCAATCATTAATGTTTCCCCGACACGGCGGGTCAGAATCAGCATGTTTATCTCCTTGCTAAACGCTTAAAACTGCAATATTGGTACCCAAATAAAAAGCTCAACCTCAGTTTTCAGTCAGATTCTAACAGAAATATGAGAACAAAGTCATATTTTGATAATCTCTGCCAAAAAACTTTCCGTTTAATATAACAGAGCCGCTATAAAAAAAACTATAGCGGCTCTGTGTTTTCTTTGATTATTGTCGGACAAGTAAACAGTTTTGAATGAATTCTTGACCGTTTGGTAAAATTAAGCGCGGGCGCTGCTTTCACCGTGTTCGCGATCTAAACCAAAAGCGGTATGTAGGCAACGAACTGCAAGTTCTAGATATTTCTCATCAATAATGACAGAAACCTTAATTTCAGAAGTTGAAATCATAAGGATGTTGATGCCTTCGTCTGCAAGGGCAGTGAACATCTTACTTGCTACACCAGCATGTGAGCGCATACCCACACCAACAATTGAAACTTTTACGATATCGTCACGTGTTGAAACTTCGCGTGCACCAATATTTTTGGCAGTCTCATTTAAGATTTTTTCAGCTTTCGCTAAATCAACACGGTTTACTGTGAAAGTAAAATCTGTTGTGCCATCTTCTTCAACATTTTGAACTATCATGTCCACTTCAATGTTGGCATCACTTACTGGTGATAAAATTTTAGAAGCAATACCTGGTTCATCAGGTACACCTAAAATCGTTAATTTTGCTTCGTCACGGTTAAAAGCAATACCTGCAATGATTGGCTGTTCCATATTGTCTTCTGCCTCAGTAGTAATGAGTGTACCTACATTTTCTTTAAATTCGTCGTCAAATGCGCCGTCTTCATCATTATCAAAGCTTGATAATACACGTAAAGGAACTTGATATTTTCCGGCAAATTCTACTGAGCGAATTTGTAAAACTTTTGAACCTAATGATGCCATTTCTAGCATTTCTTCAAAAGAAATACGATCAATTTTCTTCGCTTTAGGAGCAACACGAGGGTCTGTAGTGTAAACACCATCAACGTCAGTATAGATTTGGCATTCATCTGCTTTAAGTGCAGCAGCAATGGCAACACCAGAAGTATCTGAACCACCACGTCCTAGAGTTGTTGTGTTTCCATTGGCATCAAAGCCTTGGAAGCCTGCAACCACAATAACACGGCCTGCATCTAGGTCATTGGTCATGACATCTGTGTCAATCGACTCAATACGCGCCTTGGTAAATGCACTGTCAGTTTTAATACCGACTTGACGTCCGGTATAGGATTTAGCTTCCACACCAATCGAATTAAGTGCCATAGCTAACATGGAAATCGTCACCTGTTCACCGGTTGAAACCATTTGGTCTAACTCGCGTGGGTCAGGTGTTTCGGTAATGGCTTTAGCGAGGGCAAGTAAGCGGTTTGTTTCACCACTCATTGCAGATACGACCACAACAACCTTGTGACCGTGATCATGCCAACGCTTCACACGACGAGCAACATTTAAAATGCGCTCGGGGGTACCCATAGAAGTACCGCCATATTTTTGAACGATTAATGCCATAGTTGTTCCATATAAGCCATGACCCTGAGAGGCTTTTCAGGGTCAGTTACACAAAAAGTGAAGTCTTATTTTTGTTCAAGCCAAGCAGGCAATGCTGCAATAACTTGTCCAAACTTCTCGTTAAGTGGCGCGCCACCTTGTGCTAAGTCAGGTTTACCACCACCTTTACCACCTAACTCAGATGCTAGATGTTTGATGATGTCACCTGCTTTTAGATTTGCAGTGTATTGCGACGCGACTGATGCAAGCAGGCTGACTTTGTCACCCTCTACACCTGCTAACACAATCACTGCGTTCTCTAATTTTGATTTCACACTGTCATGTAAGTTGCGAAGCGCTTTGGCATCAACACCTTGAACAGTGGTAATAAGCGTTTGACGACCAGCAATGGTTTGTACTTGGTCAATCAAGTCAGCCGCTTGGAAGTTTGCCAATTTTTGGTTGAGCTGTTCAATCTGCTTTTGTAGTGCAGAAACCAATTCTACATTGGCTTGTACACGCTCAACTGTTTGGTCTTTCTGTGCTTTTAGTAAGCTATTAATGTGCTGAATATCATTATCAGCTTTTTGTACCACTTCTAACGCTTTAGTACCAGTTACTGCTTCAATACGACGTACACCAGCAGCTACGCCACCTTCAGAAGTGATTTTGAATAAACCAATATCACCTGTACGTTTTACGTGAATACCACCACAAAGTTCAATTGAGAAGTTTTTCTCATCAATGACTGAACCCATAGAGAGTACACGAACTTCATCGCCATATTTTTCACCGAACAACATCATTGCGCCTTTTGCTTTCGCAGCTTCAATGTCGAGAAGTTCAGTCGTCACTGGAGTATTGGCAATAACTTCAGCATTTACGAGACGTTCAACTTGTTGTAATTGTTCAAATGAAACAGGTTGGTCATTTGCAAAGTCAAAACGTAAAATGTCGCTTGCAACTAAAGAACCTTTTTGTTGTACATGTGAACCTAAGATTTGACGAAGGGCAGCATGTAACAAGTGAGTTGCTGAGTGGTTGCGCGCAGTAGCTTCACGAATGTCTGCTTTGACAATCGCTTCTACATTTTGATTTGCTTTGAGGTTACCAACGGTCACAATACCTTGATGAACAAAAGCACCGCCTGACTTTTTGGTATCTTGAACTTCAAAAATACCAGTTTCGTTTTTGAAGATACCTGTATCACCAATCTGACCACCACTTTCTGCATAGAAAGGAGTTTGGTTTAGAACGATAAGAGCTTCGTCACCTTCAGAAACTTCATCAACTTGTACGCCATCTTTATAGATCGCTACAATTTCACCTTGACCAGTTGTGTTGGTGTAACCGTCGAACTGAGTTTCACCTTCGACTTTTACAATGTTGTTATAGTCAACTGCAAACTTACCAGCGTCACGCGCACGTTGACGTTGTGCAGCCATTTCCACTTCAAAACCAGCTTCATCAATAATAAAGCCACGTTCACGTGCAATATCAGCAGTTAAGTCTGTTGGGAAGCCATAAGTGTCGTAAAGTTTAAATACAGTCGCACCAGGAATAGTTTTGTCTTTTAACTGAGCAAGTTCACCTTCAAGTAGTTTTAAACCTTGCTCAAGTGTTTTAGCAAACTGTTCTTCTTCACGAATTAAAGTTGCTTCAATAACATCTTTGCGCGCTACAAGTTCTGGGTATGCATCACCCATAACTTCGATTAAAGGTTGCAACATTTTGTAGAAGAACGTACCAGTTGCGCCAAGTTTATTACCATGACGCACAGCACGACGAATAATACGGCGAAGTACATAGCCACGGCCTTCATTGCTTGGATTTACACCATCAGCAATTAAGAAACAGCAAGAACGTGCATGGTCTGCAACAACACGTAAAGAAGGCTGACCTTCGTCTTCAATACCAATAATGTTTGCAGCAGCTTTTAATAAGTGTTGGAACAGGTCAATGTCATAGTTTGAATTAACATGTTGTAATACAGCAGAAATACGCTCTAAGCCCATACCTGTATCAACAGATGGAGCTGGAAGAGGGTGAAGCACGCCATCAGCAGTACGGTTAAACTGCATGAAAACGTTGTTCCAGATTTCAATGAAACGGTCGCCATCTTCTTCAGGAGAACCAGGTAAGCCACCCCAAATGTGATCACCGTGGTCAAAGAAAATTTCAGAACATGGACCACATGGACCAGTATCACCCATTGCCCAGAAGTTATCTGAAGCGTATTTTTCGCCTTTGTTATCACCAATACGGATAATACGTTCTGGTGCTAAACCAATTTCTTTATTCCAGATGTCATACGCTTCGTCATCAGTATGATAAACCGTTACATATAAGCGATCTTTTGGTAAAGCAAGCCATTGTTCGCTGGTTAAAAATTCCCAAGCAAACTTAAGCGCATCACGTTTGAAATAGTCACCAAATGAGAAGTTACCTAACATTTCAAAGAATGTATGGTGACGAGCTGTATAGCCGACGTTATCTAAATCGTTATGTTTACCGCCTGCACGTACACATTTTTGTGATGTTGTGGCACGTACATAGTCACGTTTCTCAAGACCTAAAAAACAGTCTTTAAACTGGTTCATCCCAGCATTTGTAAATAATAAAGTTGGGTCGTTGGCAGGAACAAGAGAACTCGACGCGACACGTGTATGCCCTTGCGTTTCAAAGTAGCGCAAAAATGCTTCACGAATTTCAGCAGATGTCATTAAACGAGTACTCACAACCAAGTCACTCCATATTTTCGAATTTGGCTAAAAGCATCACCACAAGTTTGTTTGTTCACAAATCTCGCATGTGACACGGGGCTTATTTTTAAAAAACGCTAAATTGTAACGGAAAAACCCCACCGAACCAACGATTTTAGAGGGAATATCTTACAAAACTGTGATTTGGCTAAAAATCTATATTCAATTAGCCTTGACGTGTTTTACTATATGCCTTCTTTCGTTTCTGGTTTTGTAGATAAGGATAGGTCATGCAACGTATCGCCATTAATGGGTTTGGCCGGATTGGACGTAATGTTTTACGTGCCTGGTTTGAGAGCCCGAAACAATTTCATTTTGAAATCGTGGCGATTAACGATATAGCAGATGTACAGACACTGGTGCATTTATTTAAATATGATTCAACTCATGGTCGTTTTAATGGCAAAGTTGATATAGCTATTGAAAATGAAAAGATTTATTTAAGTATTCAATCTAACCAAAGAAATTTGAAAGTTGAAGTTCTTCAGCAAAAACAACCAGAACTTTTACCATGGGCAAGCTTGCAAATTGATGTCGTACTCGAATGTACAGGCTTGTTTCGTTCTCATGCTGATGCAACACGCCATTTAGAAGCAGGGGCGAAGCGGGTCATTATTGGGGCTGCACCTTTTGACCATGTCGATGCTGCAATTGTCTATGGTGTTAACCATGCCGATGTAAAAGCAACTGATCAAATCATATCAAGTGTGTCATGTACTACGCAGGCTTTGGTGCCATTGGTAAAAATTATTGATGATGCATTTGGTATTGAAACTGCGCTCATGACCGAAATTCATGCAGTAACGGCAGATCAGTCTGTGCTTGATCATGCGCATCGTGATTTACGTCGTGCTAGAGCTTCTGGACAAAATATTATTCCAACTACGTCTAGTGCACTCGGTGCATTAAAGCGTGTAATGCCGAAAATGGAAGACCGTATTGATGGCTACTCAATTCGAGTTCCTACCATTAATGTGGCTGCAATTGATTTAACTTTTATCGCACAATCTCCAATTACTGTTCATCATATTAATGAATTGCTAATCAAAGCTTCTCAAACAGATTATGCAGAAATTATGGCAGTGACTGATGAACCACTAGTTTCAAGTGATTTTAATCATTCACCTTATTCACTTATTGTTGATTTAACCCAAACTATGGTTGTTGGTCATCAAGCTAAAGTATTTGCTTGGTACGATAACGAATGGGGCTATGCAAATCGATTATTAGATTTGTGTGATTCTTTCTAAATTTAAAATAACTTAAGAAAGCTATTCAACAGTTAAGGTTGGTTAGTTGGAAACAAGGCGATAGTTCAGATATTAGCCCTTTCTTTAGTCGAAGAACTTTAGTAAGTAACTAAATTGAATAAGAGTAAGGCATTGAATATTATTGTTTATTCTTATTATCTTCTTTTTGACTTTAGAGTTTATTAAGAAAGATTTATGCAAATTGTCAGGTGCATGGCACAAAGTATCATGCTACACTAAGAGAAATCGGGTGTGTTCCCGATTTTTTTATGTGGGGTCGTTCCACGTTGATCAGATTTTAGGCTTGAAATATGACCATTTCAGAGACATGGTTGCTGCCTGACGGGGTAGCAGATGTATTGCCGGAACAGGCGCAAGTCATTGAAAAACTTCGCCGTGAAGCTATAGATTTCCTCTCAGTAAGAGGTTATCAACTGGTATATACACCATTTATCGAATACATCGAATCGTTGTCTTCATTATCAGAATCAAATCAAGACCTGGATTTAGTAACTTTTAAGGTGATTGACCAGCTTTCAGGCCGTTTACTCGGTATCCGTGCTGATATGACACCTCAAGTTGCACGTATTGATGCACATGTAAGACCTGTTGAAGGGGTTGCACGTTACTGTTATGCAGGGACTGTATTACATACAAAACCACAAAATTTCAATGCGACTCGCGCACCTTTACAATTAGGTGCAGAGCTATATGGCCACGATAGTATTGAAGCTGATGTTGAAATGGTCGATGTAATGCTTGGGCTCATTGAAAATGCTTATACATTGCAAGGTGCACATTTAGACTTAGGGCATGTAGGGCTATTTCGCAGTTTAGTAAAATATGCCGGACTTTCTAAAAATGAAGAGCATGAGTTATCTGATCTTTATCAAAGAAAAGCATTACCTGAGTTGGCTGAATTTACTCAAAATTTAAATATGGGTTCAGATTTCTATGCACTTGGTCGCTATGCAAGTGATTTAGAAGCATTACAAACTCATTTAAGTACAGATATTTTAAAAGATGTTGAATTTGATGCTGCATTAAATGCACTCAAAACTACACTTGAACAAATTAAAAACCGTTGGCCAGCACTTAATGTTGGAATTGACGTTGTCGAACTTCGCAGTTACCACTATCACACTGGTTTGATGTATGCAGTTTATGCACCGAACCGTGCTGCACCTTTAGCGCAAGGTGGCCGTTATGATGGTATTGGTGAACACTTTGGTCGTGCACGTCCTGCTACTGGTTTCAGTTGTGATTTATATGCCTTAGGGGCAAATCAGTTTGCTGAAATTGAAACTGTGGTGGCACCAAAAGGTACTGATGCAGATTTGCTTAAAGCAATTGCAAATGCACGTTCACAAGGCTTACGTGTCGTTCAATTGTTAGGTAATGATAATTTAGGTTCTATTCCTTATGCGACACATCAGCTTGTATCGCAAAATGGTCAATGGAATATTGAAAAGATTTAAACGCCAGCGGTAAGTTTTTTACTGATGGTTTCCAATTTTAACAGCATGATGTAATGAGGCTATTATGGGCAAAAATGTTGTGGTACTTGGTACCCAATGGGGCGACGAAGGTAAAGGTAAAATCGTCGACCTGCTCACAGATCAAGCGGCTGCGGTAGTACGTTATCAAGGCGGACATAACGCAGGTCATACTCTTGTCGTAGGTGGTAAAAAGACTGTATTGCACCTCATTCCATCAGGCATTTTACGTGAAAACGTATTGTGCTTAATTGGCAATGGCGTGGTGCTTTCACCAGCAGCATTAATTGAAGAAATGGGAATTTTGGAAGCTGAAGGTGTTCCAGTTAAAGAACGTCTACGCATTTCTCCAAACTGTCCACTTATTTTGCCTAACCACATTGCTCTTGATCAGGCTCGTGAGAAGAAACGTGGTAACGCTAAAATCGGTACTACAGGTCGTGGTATTGGCCCTGCGTACGAAGACAAAGTAGCTCGCCGTGCAGTGCGTGTTGCTGACCTTGTTCGTGGTGGTGCAGCGTTAGAAGAAAAACTCCAAGAAATGCTTGAGTTACATAACTTCCAATTAACTCAGTTCTACGGCGTAGAAGCAGTTAAATTTGAAGACGTATTGGCTCTTTGCAACGAATGGCGCGAAGTGCTTGCTCCATTAGTGATTGACGTGACTAAAGTGTTACATGACTACCGCAAAGAAGGTAAGCCTGTAATGTTTGAAGGCGCTCAAGGCTCACTTTTAGACATCGACCACGGTACTTATCCGTATGTAACTAGCTCAAATACAACTGCTGGTGGCGTAAGCTCTGGTTCTGGTATGGGTCCTTTACATCTTGACTATGTATTAGGTATTACTAAAGCTTATACAACACGTGTAGGTGCTGGTCCGTTCCCAACTGAATTAGTTTACGATGCAGCAAGTGATTCTGGTGACCCAATTGGTAAACACTTGGGTACTGTAGGTCACGAATTTGGTGCTTCTACTGGTCGTCAACGTCGTTGTGGTTGGTTTGATGCCGAAATCTTACGTCGTTCTGTAGATGTTAACTCACTTTCAGGTATTTGCTTGACTAAACTTGACGTTCTAGATGGTTTAGAAGAAGTAAAAATCTGTGTAGGTTATGAAAATACTGATTCAGGTTGCGTAGGTTCTTCTGATGCGGTTTCTTTTGAATGCTTGAAACCAATTTATGAAACTATGCCAGGTTGGAGTGAGTCAACTGTTGGTTTGACTAGCATAGACCAATTACCTGCAAATGCTTTGGCTTATGTGAAACGTATTGAACAATTAATCGAATGTCCGATTGATATCGTTTCAACTGGTCCAGACCGTGCAGAAACAATTGTTTTACGTCATCCATTCTCTGCTTAATTTGCAAAGATAATAAAAGCCTCCTGAAAAGGGGGCTTTTTTTATATCCGACTAAAGTGCAGTTTCGGTTTTGTCTAATTCAGATTAAAACAGAAATAAAAGTTATGTCATGGATGATGAACTAAAATGAAATTACAACCAACAATTTCAAAAACCATTTTTTATTCTTTTTTATTTGCGATTGGTGGTTCGCCAACGTTGGCTATGTTAGTCATTTATGGCCAAAATTATAATCCTGACTTCTTTATGACAGCATTCATGAGCCTTTCTGTTCTGATAGCTTGTATCTTAATTCCGGTAGTTCTTATACAAAACAGTTATCTATTATGGAAAAGAACAAGTCCCTCTCTTGAAGAGAAAGTTAAGCCTTTAAGCCATGTCTATCTTGTCTTAAATATAATATGTTTACTGTTCTGGATTTATTTGATGACTTTATCTGCTTGATCTTTACATA
The DNA here is from genome assembly GCF_044538765.1 of Acinetobacter sp. ABJ-A23_2. Classification (NCBI taxonomy): domain Bacteria; kingdom Pseudomonadati; phylum Pseudomonadota; class Gammaproteobacteria; order Moraxellales; family Moraxellaceae; genus Acinetobacter; species Acinetobacter sp. ABJ-A23_2. The sequence continues at coordinate 5,197 of NZ_JBIUCP010000058.1, read as the reverse complement.
AATACTATGATCGTGAAGAAATGAGAGATTCAAAGCTTGTGTGCTATTTCTTATAATAAGTGCAAAAGAATAAACAGTTTTTTTAACGATTTAGGTGAACCATGTTAATGAATAAAAAACTTTTTTTAAGCTTATGTGCTGCTGGTGTCGTAACAATTTCAGGTTGCGCAACAATGGCGGACATGGCAGGTGCAGATACAGCAACCTTAAATGCTCAATCTGCACAAGGTTTTACTAAAATGGTGCAGGAAGCACGTGCTAAAGGGACTTTAGATACAAGTTCAAGTACCTATAGCCGTATTAATTCTGTTTTCAACCGTTTAAAACCTTATGCTGACCAAGTAAATCAAACTGGGCAGCCATTTAGCTGGCAGTTAGCTGTACTGAAATCAGATACTGTTAACGCGTACGTTGCACCAGGCGGCAAGGTTGTGTTCTACACAGGTATTGTGAATAAGCTAAACCTAACGGATGCTGAAATTGCAGCTGTTATGGGCCACGAGATGACACATGCCTTGGAAGAGCATGCTAAAAGTAAAATTGGTGCTCAGGCTTTAACTGATTTAGCATTAAATATTGGCTTAAGCTATGCAGGTGGCGGTAACGTTAACCAATTAGGAGCGGCTGCTGCACAATTGGGTTCGCAAGTAGGGGTGGGCTTACCATATTCACGTAGTTTAGAGAGCCGTGCTGACCAAGGCGGCTTAATGTTAATGGCACGTGCGGGTTATAACCCAAATGCTGCTATTACTCTCTGGGAAAAAATGAACAAACTTGAAGGTGCTGGTGGTTCATCTTTCTTGTCTACTCACCCATCTAACGCTCAACGTATTAATGACATGCGTAAAAACTTACCTGCAGCATTAGCTATTTATAATGGCCGTAGATAAGTTTTCAAACTTTAAAGTGAATGTAAAACGGATGCTCAAGCATCCGTTTTTTGTTTTAAGGGGCAGGATTAGGCTGTTGTATATGAATGGCTTCAATGCCTTGTAAAATTTCTGGTGAAAGCTCGATTTCAAAAGCCTGAATATTTTCTTTGAGCTGATCTAAGTTGGTCGCGCCAATAATTGTGCTTGTTACAAAGAACTGTTGCTTAATAAAAGCCAGAGCCAATTGAGTCAGACTTAAACCATGCTTTTCAGCGAGCTGCGCATATTGTTCAGTTGCCCATTCACTTTGTGGATTACTGTAGCGGCTAAAGCGCGGAAATAGAGTAACGCGAGCATTTGCAGGTCGTGCTCCATTTCTGAACTTGCCAGTTAAATAACCAAAAGCAAGAGGAGAGTACGCAAGTAAACCTACTCCTTCATATTTGGCAATCTCAGACATCCCTATTTCATAGGTACGATTAAGCAGACTATATGGGTTTTGCACACTTACAAACTTACTCACACCTAAATTTTCAGCAAGTTGTAGAAACTTCATGGTGCCCCACGGGGTCTCGTTAGATAAACCGATATAACGAATACGACCTCGATTAATTTCTTTTTGAAGGGCAAGTAAAGTTTCTTCTAGAGGCGTAGTGTCATAATCATTGTGTGCTTGCTGGTTGCCATAAGCGAGTGTTCCAAAGAAGTTGGTGTGACGTTCTGGCCAGTGTAATTGGTAGAGATCGATATAGTCTGTTTGGAGACGTTTAAGTGAACCATCAATCGCTTGTGAGATATGGCTACTATTGAACTTGGTATGGCCTTCTCGAATATGGGTTCCACCAAAGCCAGGACCTGCAATTTTTGAAGCAAGGAATACTTTGTCGCGCTGACCATGCTGTGCAAACCAATTGCCTAAAATGGTTTCAGTCGCGCCGTATGTTTCTGGTTTAGGAGGTACGGAATACATCTCTGCCGTATCCCAAAAATATAAACCGTGTTCTAAAGCGTAATTGAGCTGTTCGAATGCTTCTTGTTGAGTATTTTGCTCACCAAATGTCATGGTACCTAAGCAAATTTCTGGAAGGTTAATGCCTGTGTGACCAAGTGGTTTAAATTGCATACTGCGAAATCCTTGAGAAATTTTAAGTTAGCCTAACGGAAAATATGTATTCAACTTAAATCATAAAAACAGAATAGTTTGTAAGCTTTGTGTATTAACTCATTGTTGCATATAAAAAAAGCAAACCGAAGTTTGCTTTTTATTAAATAATTACGAGTAATTATTCTTCGTCATCATAGTCTTCGTCAGTGACTGGGGTTTCTTCTAGTGAAGTATCAAAAATAAGAATAGCCTTACCATCTGTTTGGATCATACCTTGATCTTCTAAGGTCTTTAATACACGGCCAACCATTTCTCGTGAACACCCGACAATACGTCCGATTTCTTGACGGGTAATACGAATTTGACGACCATTCGGCAAGATCATTGCTTCTGGTTGTGAAGATAAGTCGATTAAGCAACGTGCAATACGACCAGACACATCAATGAATGCAAGATCAGTCATTTTACGAGTTGTATTTTTTAAACGACGAACAAGTTGCGCGAAAACGGCATAGCTGAGATCTGGATACTGTTTGCTTAGTTCATGGAAGTTGTCATATGAAATTTCTGCAATTTCACAGACATCACGGGTACGAACTTCAGCTGTACGTTGAGGGTTCGGTTCGAAAAGCCCCATTTCCCCAAAGAAGTCACCAGGATTCAAATATGCCACAACAATTTCACGCTCATCATCTTCACGTAAAATAATTGAAACTGAGCCTTTTAAAATTAAGTATAAAGATTTTGACTCTGTTCCGGCATCAACAATTGTGGTTCGTTTTGGATATCTGTTGATGTGAGCACGCTTTAACAATGCTTTAACGGATTCAGGTAGTTGCCCCGGAGATAAAGCATCTGTGCTGAGTTGTGAAAAATTTGAAGTCATGCTTGATATGTTCCGAATAGGGTAAACAATTCACACAAGCTCGAGATGAGCTATTACACAGAAGAGATGAAATTCCTTATCAACTCATTTTATGTTAGTGTACAAAACAAGGGCCTGTTGACATTTCACAGATGGTTGCGACATAAGACGATTTTTCTAGACGTTACGAAGCAAGAACTATGGAATTTAGTCATACTAAATAAATAGAGCTAAACAACGAAACGCACAAAAAATCTGGTCTTGCGCTGCACCTCAGATGCTTGAATCGCACCTCAGATTTTGGCTGAAATTTAACAAACTTTATTACAAAACTGGACAAAGGATTGCCCTTGTCTGTGTTTTGCGTTTTTATTTGGATTAATTTTTAGCTATTACGCAATCCATAGATGAAATGTCAACAGACCCTGCTTAAATTTATAATTTTTTTTGGGTAGTTGCAATGCAAACAAGTGTACATTGGCTAGAGAATGTTGCTTTTGAAGCGAAATCAGAGAGCGGTCATAGTGTAGTGATGGATGGCTCACCTGAGTATGGTGGTGAAAACCGTGGACCACGTCCTATGGAGTTGATATTAATGGGACTTGGTGGGTGTGCTTCGTTTGATATTGTGACTATTTTAAAGAAATCTCGTCAAGATGTGACGAATGTCGTATGTCAGCTTAAAGCTGAGCGAGCAGATGCGATTCCAGCCGTTTTCACCAAAATTCATTTGCACTTTGTAGTAACAGGTAAAGCTGTAAAAGAAAAACAGGTTGCAAAAGCAGTAGAGCTATCAGCTGAAAAATATTGTTCTGCAAGTAAAATGCTTTCTGATGGTGGTGTAGAAATTACTCACGATTTTGAGATTATTGAAGCTGCATAATTTCATGTGAATGCCTGAAAAAAGAAAAGCTAACAGTCATGTTGGCTTTTTTTATGATAAGAATAATTCAAAAATAAAAGGAGAATTTGGGTGAATATCCGTTTAGCTCAATGGGAAGATACTGAGACTATATGCCACTTACTGAAACAAATGGGATATTCGCAGCCTTTAAAAGTAGTTCAGGAACAATTTCAAAAATTAAGTAAAGACCCGAATGCAATTACTTTGGTCGCAGCCGATGATTCGCATGTATATGGAGTTTTATCGCTTTATTTTATTCCACAAATTGCTTTAAAAGGAGACTTTGCCAAAATATGCTATCTATGCGTTGATGAGAATATGCGTAGTAAAGGTGTGGGGCATTTGCTTGTGCAAGAAGCAGAGCGGTTAGCAAGGCAACGTGGCTGTGATCGGATGGAACTACATTCAGGAATACAAAGACCTTTGGCGCATCAGTTTTACCTAAGAGAAGGCTATGTAGAAGCACCAAAGTACTTTCGTAAAGCGTTAAATTATTGAGCTCGGTTTAAAAAGAGCTGAGGATCTACCCGAGCATTGTTAAGACTCATACCCCAATGTAAATGAGGGCCCGTTACACGGCCTGTTTTGCCCACTAAACCTAAAGTTTCTCCTTGGCGGATATGTTGTCCCTTTTCTACTTTTATCGCGCTTAAATGGCAAAACATGCTAATTAAGCCTTGGCCGTGATCAATTAATACAGTTTGTCCATTAAAGAAATAATTTCCTGTTTGAACGACTACGCCGTCTGCTGGAGCAATTACTTTTTGACCTACAGGCGCTGGGATATCTAGACCTGAGTGAGGCGCACGTTCTTCCCCATTAAAGAAACGTTTTCTTCCAAACGAGTTGGTAAATTTTCCTGAAGTTGGGCGTATAAATTTGGGTAAGCTTTGCCATGAACTTGATGTAAAAGAACTATAAATATCATTTTGTTCTTTCGCTTCTTGAGCATAACGGTCTAACTGACTTTGGTTGGGGTTTACGTAGTCTTGATTCGTGACTTTAATTCGTTGCTCAGCATAAGGATAAGACTTAACTTCTATTGGAATAGGAGCTTTATTGGTATTGAGCTGAACACTGCCAAGTGGGGTAGATAACGGAATACCAACGACAGCATAACGTTGATGGCCTTCCTGACTAATTAAAACTGGTTTCTGTTGAAAAGTGACCTGAGTAATATCGGCAGTTAATGGAATGACTGCAATCCCACCGGGTCTTCTTGAGTCTTGAGGAAGCTCGGCAAAACAGTAAAAAGGTATTGATGTAAAAAGCAAAGTAGAAATAAGTTTTTTTATCAACATAGCGACAATAATTTTCTAAAAGAATACTATAAATTATATCAGTAAGCTTTACTTAAAAGTTGTTTTAATTTTTTTAATGATTTTATTTTAATTTTATTTATTATTTTATATTAATAATTGATGGCTTATTTTATGTGATTATATTTATTT
>NZ_JBIUCP010000057.1:0-20611 GCF_044538765.1 Acinetobacter sp. ABJ-A23_2 | reverse complement strand
TTCAATTCTCTTAATGATCTTCTTCCTGGTTCGTCACCAGCAAGCTAGGTCGGCTATATTACTCTTAATCTCTTAAAAGTCAACAGGTAATTTCGATATTTTTAAAACTTATTCTCAAAACCAACTTATCATCAAATTCATCACTTAAAGCAACTAACTTAATCTCAAGTAACTGTTTTTCAACAAGTTTTTATCTGCATCACCGCCGATGGATGTGCATTATAGACCATCCCATCCCCTTTGCAAGTCCTTTTTTAAAATTAGTGCAACAACAGTTCGCTTTTTAATCAAAATTGATAAAAATATTCATTTTTTATATAAACACGGCTGTAAAAGCATCAATTTATCTAAAATTTTCTCATCTTGATTCTTCTCTTGCCATCTTAATGGGCGGCAATCGATGTATTCACAATATCCACCTTCTCCTTGAAGGCATTGGTCATTCCAACTTAACTGGTAACGAAAACTTCCAATATATCCTGCAGCTAATCCAAATTTGTAATCACCACGGCTTTCAGCATAGAGCTCAAAAATAACTTTTCCATTTTTTTTAGATTGCCAAGAGAATTCTCGAGGTAAATACATTTCTCGTCCATGAGGTGTTACAACTTTTGGATAAACCCGGTGAATATGGAAATTGACATCTTCGGTAAGTGTGACGGCTGACTTCCCTAGTTCTTGAATATCTAAATGTGAAAACAGAATAATATTCCATTGATTTCTTATTTGAGAAAGTGTGACTTGCGTTGTTTCATTTAAATTAATAATTTGGCAGGTATAAAAACATAAAGATAAGAAAGGCAAATGTAAGGCCCGAGCATGTTTAAAACGTCCTAATCCATTGACTTCATATTTCTGCCCTTTATATAAAATCTCACCTTCGCAGTGGCACAAAACAGACCAGTAATCAGATATCCCCCACTGCAATGCGGATGAGTTCGAAATGTCCGAAGGCATTTGGACAATTAAATTACAACTCATTTCAGAATCTGTTCGTCTAAGCTGAACTCTTGGAATTTGCCATTCAATAAGATCTGTTTTATCAAATTGATAATGACTAGGGGTAAGCTGACATTGTCTTCGAATGGAATAAGTTTTTAAGTGACTTACACTGTGTAGGCTATTACTAACTAATACTGTTGCTGTATCAATTGGTGAAGTGACAATACTGTTTGCGTTATAGCAAAGGGGAATTCTAGGCTGCCCGATTAGACTAATATAATTAAAGTAACGAAGTGGTGCAGGTAAGTTTGGAAGGATTAAGCCTTGATAGACAACTTTAAAGAAGCCTCTAGCAGGCTGATAAACAACACCCTCATTTGACTTGAGGCTCAGTTGCTGCAATTGATTTATTGGACTCATCAACTTAGGCATACTGAACCTCGTCTAATTTATGTTTTGATAGTCTCGTTATTTTTTTTAGCTAAAAGTGTGGTTACAAAACCTGATAGAGCATAGATGATTGAAACAATCAAAATACCCATTGGGATATTATAAGTGATTGCTGCAAAAATCAGTACTACCGGCAACATAACTACAAAAGGAACACGTTTGCGGTCCATTTGCTTAAATGAATAGTATTTAATATTGGAAATCATGAGTAAACCAACAACAACCATGATTACCGCATTAATGACCTGAATCGCAATATCACGTAAATCGAAGATGAACGGATAATCACGAGCCACCCATACAAGTGAAATAATAATAATTGCAGCTAATGGGCTTGCGATACCAATAAAATAGCGTTTATCAACTACTCCAATTTGAACATTAAAACGTGCCAAACGGAATGCTGCACAGGCAGTATAAACAAAACAGCATGCTAAGCCGATACGGCCTAAATCATGGAGACTCCAGCTATACATTAGCATTGCTGGTGCGACACCAAATGCTAATAAATCAGATAAAGAGTCATATTGCTCACCAAAAGCACTTTGAGCGCCAATAGCTCGAGCAACACGTCCATCTAACCCATCAAACAAAGCGGCAAGAAAAATAGCATAAATCGCTTGTGTAAATTCACCATTCATACTTGCAATAATGGAATAGAAACCAGACAACAAAGCGGCTGTCGTAATTAAGTTAGGCCAAAGATAAATACCTCGGCGCTTCACTTTTTGTCCTTCCGGATTATCTTCTTCTTCAACCACTTCGAACGTAATCCCATCAAATGAATGTTCATTATGAGTTAAATCTTGCTCTGGTTTAGGCGCATTTGTCATTATTTTCTATTCCAAACATGTGCATTGATTTAAGTTAACTGTTACTCACCCACTAACCAGCGAACAGCAGCATGTCCACCCGTTTCTTGCATACGTAAGTGCGGGAATAACCACTGTAAAGCTTGGTCAGCTTGTTCAGAGAACTGCCATGGTGGGTTAATCACTAATAAACCACAACCATTCAAACCTACAGGTGTGTCATCTGGCCATACACAAATTTCACAAATTAATTGACGGCGAATTCCAGTTTTGAACATTTTCTTTTCAAAACGTTCAATCATTGCGCGGTCTTTAATTGGATACCAAACTGCAAAAACACCTGTCGGCCATTTCTTATGAGCTTGTTGTAACAGTTCAACTAATTGCGGAAAGTCTTTACGCTCTAATTCGTAAGGCGGGTCAATCATAACCAGACCGCGCTTTTCTTTTGGCGGAATTACACCGAGCAAGCCTTCATATGCATCACGCTCATGTAAACCTGCACGTTTATCGCGAATGTTATGACGTAATTGCTGAAAAACATCACGCTGCATTTCAAATATAGTCGCTTTGTCAATTTCACGCATACCTTGTAAAGCAAACCAAGGAGAACCAGGATAGCTACCCTTACCTTCTTGATTACGTAATTCTTCTACAAGTTTTAAGTATTGCTGGATTGCTTCAGGAGCCTGACGCTTTTCCATTTCAGAAAGCTGTACAAGACGATGAATACCCGTTAGGAATTCTCCTGATTTTTGTGCAGGTGCTTGAGATAGATCATATTTTCCAGCCCCTCCATGCGTATCGATATAGCGATAAGGTTTATCTTTAGCATTTAAACGGTTGAGAAGCTGTAGCAAAAGCACATGCTTCATAACATCTGCAAAGTTGCCCGCATGGAAATGGTGACGGTAATTCATGTTGACTTTAATTCCTCAATTCAACGAATAGTTTAACATGAAAAAAATATTCTTTCGTAAGGTTGTGATCATCTAAAATAAGGCTGCTTGATTTTCTTACGATCGATATGAGGTTATATGCGCTCTCAACCACTTCCTGACAGTTGGAATCTGGATCAGATTCTAGATGACTTAAATGCACATGGTTTTGCAATTGTGAATCATGCCTACTCTAGTGAATATCATACTCAAGTTGCCAAAGAGTGTAGTTATCACTTTGATGAATTTCGTGAAGCTGGTATCCAAAATGGAGTGGTGAGTACAATTCGAAGCGATCATATTTTATGGATTAATGAATCACTTCCTGTTGCTGAACAACACGTAGAAACCCTAACTTCATTTTGCCAACATCTAAATCAAGCTTTCTTTTTAGGAATTAAAGAGGTTGAGGCGCATTTTGCCTGTTATAACGCAGGTGAATTTTATGCATTACATCGAGATAACCCTCAACAAAAAAATGATCGTATTATTTCTACTGTTTATTATTTGCATCCTGAATGGCAGGATGATTGGGGGGGACAACTACGCTTGCAGGACAAGAATGATATTTGGCACATTATTACACCAGAACCTAATCGCCTAGTTATATTCCAAAGTGATTTACTTCATGAAGTTTTAGTTTCTAAACAGCAGCGTCTATCAATCACAGCTTGGCTTCGTAGTGGAAACTCGATTTGGGTTTAGAAGAATGCTCTTTAAATTTCTTAAATAAACCCGATATAAGAGCTATTGATTAAAAAGGGCGAAGGCGTATGTCTATTGAAACAAAAATGATTGTAAGCAGAATTGGTGAAACAGACCAACTCTATTTAACTGAGAATACGCCCGAACTTGCTTTGGAACGTGCAGATTTACGTATGCAGCTCGTTGTACTAAGCCGTGTTCGCCAAGAGCAAATTCATTTTTTGCAAGAAGCTATTGTTTTGCTTGAGCAAGCTCGTATGGAATACGATGAAATGCCAATGAGTTTATATTTGAATTTATCTCTTCATTTAGCTAAAGCGTATATGATTTATTTTGAATTAAATAAAGAAAAACGCTTTGCGCTCATTGCACAGCAAATTTTAAAGCCCTTAGCTCATCATCACCATAGTGATATATATTTCTTCTTGGCCTATGCTTCAGCAGCGCAGGAAAAACCTGCCCTTACTCGTCATTGGCTTACAAAATATTTATCAACAGCACAATGTGATCTTGAGTTGGTTCATGAGCATCCGGTATTTCACCCAGTACGGCATGAGCCATGGTACAAAGATTTATTAAAACCCAAAATTCACTAAAGGGTAAATTGTAAAAGGCCTGTTATTTATCAACAGGCCTTTTATTTTGTTATTTTTTAACACTATCTTCGTGCAATTGCTCATTGAGCTCATCAATGACGACAATCCATTCATCATCTTTTTCCCAATGGCTTTTCAGGAAATCACTTTGGCCTTGTGACCAAAAAGGTGCTTCATGTAACTTCTGTTCAGCAGGTAACTGATGCGTTTTGATAAAATTTTCAATACTCGCGTCATCAGCATCTAAACCCAATTGCTCAAATAAAAGTTGTAATGTCGGTTGCTGTTCAAACATTGTTATTCTCCCATGGCTTCTTTTCAATAATCTAGCAACAATAGATGTTAGTTGCATATCTATGTCTATATTTTCTTGTTGTTTTTTGTGTGTTCTTATTAAATTTCAAATATAAAAAAGCACCCTACAAGAGAGTGCTTTCTAATTCATTTAATTAATGAATTATTTTAGCATGTCAGCAATTGCTGCACGTTCTTCTTCAAGCTCGTTTAGAGTGAAGTTGATACGCTCACGGCTGAATTCATCGATTTCTAAACCTTGAACGATTTTGTATTCACCGTTTTCAGTTGTTACAGGGAAACCGAACATAACGCCTTCAGGAATACCATAAGAACCATCAGATGGAATACCCATAGTTACCCACTTGCCGTTTGTACCAAGTGCCCAATCACGCATATGGTCGATTGCAGCATTCGCAGCAGAAGCAGCAGAAGACAAACCACGCGCTTCGATAATCGCAGCACCACGTTTACCAACAGTTGGAAGGAATACTTCTTTGTTCCAAGCTGGATCGTTGATCTTGTCTTTTAAGCTTTCGCCATTTGCAGTTGCAAAACGGTAGTCAGCATACATAGTTGGAGAGTGGTTACCCCAAACTGTTAATTTTTCGATGTCAGCAACTGCAACACCAGCTTTTTGAGCAACTTGAGTCAATGCACGGTTGTGGTCAAGACGTAACATTGCTGTGAAGTTTTTCGCTGGAAGATCTGGAGCAGATTTCATTGCGATGTAAGCGTTTGTATTTGCAGGGTTACCTACAACTAATACTTTAACGTCACGGCTAGCAACTTCGTTTAATGCTTGACCTTGGCCAATGAAGATTTCACCGTTAACTTTTAACAAGTCAGCACGTTCCATACCAGGACCACGTGGGCGAGAACCAACTAATAATGCATAGTCAGCATCTTTAAATGCAACTTTAGGATCATCAGTCCCGATCATGCCAGCCAATAAAGGGAAAGCACAGTCATCAAGTTCCATCATTACGCCTTTAAGCGCTTGTTGTGCTTTTTCAACTGGAACTTCAAGCAATTGTAAAATAACTGGTTGATCTTTACCTAGCATTTCACCGCTTGCGATACGGAATAATAAGCTGTAACCAATTTGACCTGCAGCGCCAGTCACGGCAACACGAACGGGTTGCTTCATGTAATTGTCTCCAATGAGTGTCCTTAATCGGGCTAAATAGCGATTCTATCTAACCAAATCATCATAAACGGCAAAGATTGTACTCTAAAGAAGTTGCAGATGCATGTAAAAGCGACTCATTTTCACCAAAAGTCTGATAGAAAATACAAATTAATCTTTACAAATAGATTCAATGTATGGTGAGCATTTTTTGAGGAAATGGTAGCTACTCTTAATAGCTACCTTTAATCGTAATTTCGCTTGGGCAATTAGAGACCACATGATTTGAACATTGCTTATATTGGCCATTTACCGTGTAGCAGACTTTAACTTCTGTAAGCACAACATCTGAGCGCGAAAGTTGGCAAGAAAAACGAATGCCATTTTGTGGCAAACTCGGGTTAAGCTTTGTAAATTGTTGACGTAATGTAGATTGTTGCATTTCTACGTTACTAGAACTGGTTAAATTAGCAGGTATTTTTAATCGTTCAGCGAAGTTAATAATTGTACGGAAATACTGACTCGCGTTCATAGGTACACAGCCACCTACACTCTTCCAAAGTTGCACACGAGCATTATTGTCTGGCATCACTCGAGCAACGACTTTAGCTTGCAGTGGTGAAAGTGTGGCAGAACTTTCCGTTGAACAGTCCGTTCTGGTTGTTTCAGGCATTAAACCTGTAATGGTAAGTGAATATCCTTCCAGACATTTACGCTGCTTCTGTTTAGAAGGATCTAGCGAACAGACAGCAGGCGTCATCTGTACATGCATGACATAACCTTGCACGTTTACAGGTTCCGCATGTAAAACAGAACTCATCAATCCAATGCTTGCACAGATGAACCACCATGCAAGTTGCGATATTGGATGAAGTCCTAGATATCTATATTTCATTTAATTAAAACTTGGTTATGCCAATTAAAAGAATGTTCCATCATTCATCATCTAAAATTAAGGTGATGATCGCATTGGAATGACTTTCATACGCTGTATCAGCGACTGAGCGCCTTGCCCCAACACCACTCCATAATGTGTCGCATTTGTCATGACATGCTTGACATAATCTCTGGTCTCAAGCAATGGAATGGTTTCTGTATATTGATCAGCTTCAATCGGTTGGTAATCGGGTTGCCAACGTCTTGCACGATTCGGGCCAGCATTATAACCTGCCGTTGCTAAAACTGGGTTATTGCTTAACTGCCCTTGAATCATTGATAAATAAAATGTTCCATAACGAATATTGGTATTCATTTCACTTAACGCCGCCGGATTATATGTCTCCCCCATCTGACGAGCAATCAACTTTGCTGTATCAGGCATAATTTGCATAAGACCACCAGCTCCTACATGAGAACGCGCCGAGGTAACAAACCGACTTTCTTGACGCATTAAACCATAAGCCCACGCAGGATCAATTCCAGCATTGTAACTATGGCTTACGACATTGGTCTTATGTGGGGTTACATAACGGTAGGTATCGTTATGTTTATTCGTTGTACGATCTGCTGCATAAATTGCACGGTCATACCACCCCATATCGTGAGCACGCTTCGCTGCAGCTAATAATAATCCATCGTCATGCTGGAGATATGCCTGACGAACTGCCCAATTCCACTCGCGGTTGGTATACGTTGGATTTGCATTAATACGTCTTAAAGTAAATGCACGGTTAAAGTGAATATTTTGGTCTAAACGGCGTAAATCACTTGCAGACGGTTCATCACTATAAGGTTGATGGTTATAGCGTACACCTAAACGGTCTTTTGCAAGAAGATTGTGATAATCATCGCCACTTTCAGCTAATTTTTTATAAATACGTTGTGCCGTATTTTTAGAATTACTATCGCCACGTTGTTCTGTTGCACGGGCTAACCAATATTGCCAGCGATCTTCTTGTTTCTGTGAAACCGTCATACTATCAATCGCACGAATTAAGCTTTCCCATGCGCTAAAGCGAATCGCTTGTCGTGCATAAATTTCAGCTTCTTCTGGACTTAGCGGATAACCATAGCTTGCATCGAAGTATTGAAGAACTTCACGGTTAAAGTTGTTTTTCATCACCGTGGTGCCACCGATATAGGCTACGGTGCGATAGAGATACTTTTGTACATTCTCTGGAGTACCTTGCGCCACACGCTGTACATTCGCAAAAGCATTGCTTAAATCATTATTTGCTAGACGGCCTAATGCAAAAATCAAATAGGCATAATCTACATCATTAGTTTTTGGGGCGGTCCATAAATAATTAAGAGGATTCGCCTGAATTTGGTTAAGCTGAGCCAAAGACAAATTCATACCCAAAGTCTGTGCTGTAGCAAGTGCCTGTCCCGACAGGCCTGAACGTAGCTGCACCCAAAGGCGTTGCTGTTTATCTTGCGTACTCATTAATGGACTAGAAAGCATCATACGGCCAAGTCCAACACATGACTCTGGTTGTGATTCTGTTGCTAACCAGACATCTTTATATTCTGCAAATACTAATGCATCGCCACTTTTAGCTCTTACCTGTGCTAAAGCACAATTTTCGGCTGGATCTGGGTTAGACACGTAAGATAAAAGTGGTTGTGCAGATACAAAGTCAGCTTGTTTAACTTTTTCTTCAACATAATCTGCTGCAAGTTTCTCTGCCATAGCAGATTGAGGATAGCGCTGGGCAAAACTTACAATTGACGTTGGAGATTGAAAGCCTAAATTACTGTTTAGTTTCCAATATTCAGGGTAATAACCCAATACATCATTTTGCATTGCTGCCTGATATTGGTCTAACAAGGCGGTATTACCACTGTTTGCGGCATTTAATGCATCGTTAAATTGTTCTTCTGCTGCATAAGACAATGAACAACCAAGTAAACACACAGCTCCTAACCAGCTACGATGTGCATATTTATTTTTCATCACACGACTCTTGTTTGATGAGCTCTTTTTACCTGGTCTCATAAATGCGCTAAACCCTGACTATCCACCTTTAGGCATAGTTTAATTATTCTTCGTGCATTCTTTTGTTGTGTTATGTAACTATCTGATTCGACATCATTAAAATTTATGTCATTTGTCTCCATAAATCATGTGCAGCTTATGGCAGTTTATTGTTATCTGTCCGGCACAAATACTGCTATAATGATTGGTTTGACCCGTTTTGGGTCATTTTATTATTTATCTAGATCGATCTGTTAGGAGCCTACATGACGGTTCAAACCTTCATTCCCAATGGTGCCAAAGCTGCCTCAGAAAACACTGTTACCCAGCCAACGCACACCACTGACGTTTCAATAAAGAAATTATATATTGAAACGCAAGGGTGTCAGATGAATGAGTATGACAGTCACCGTATGGCAGACCTTTTAGGGGATTCTCACGGTTATGTTTTAACAACTAACCCTAATGAAGCAGACATTCTGCTCATGAATACATGTTCTATCCGTGAAAAAGCACAAGAAAAAGTATTTAGTGAGTTAGGCCGTTGGCGCAAACTAAAAGAGCAAAATCCTGACCTTGTGATTGGTGTAGGTGGTTGTGTTGCATCTCAAGAAGGTGACAACATTCAAAAGCGTGCGCCGTATGTCGATATGATTTTTGGCCCACAAACCTTACACCGTTTACCACAAATGCTTGACCAACATCATGCACAAGTGGAAAAGCCGAAAAAAGAAAAAATTAAGCTCGTTGATATTTCATTCCCTGATATTGAAAAGTTCGACTTTTTACCTGAACCACGCGTAGAAGGTTTCAAAGCATTCGTTTCTATTATGGAAGGTTGCTCTAAATACTGCTCTTTCTGTGTGGTTCCATATACTCGTGGTGAAGAGGTTTCTCGACCACTTGATGATGTACTTGCAGAAATCGCAGGTCTTGCTGAGAAAGGTGTTCGTGAAATCAGCTTACTTGGTCAAAATGTAAACGGATATCGCGGTGAAACATTCGAAGGTGGCATTTGTACCTTCCCTGAATTGTTACGACTCGTTGCAGAAATTCCGGGTATTGGCCGTTTACGCTATACAACTTCGCACCCACTTGAGTTCTCTGATGAACTTATCCAGTGTTATGAAGATTTGCCTCAAATGGTTTCACACTTACATTTGCCTGTACAAAGTGGATCTAACGATGTACTTAAAGCAATGAAGCGAAATCACACGATTGATGTTTATATCGATAAAATTGCCAAGTTACGTAAAATACGCCCTGATATGCATTTATCAAGCGATTTTATTATTGGCTTCCCAGGTGAAACTGATGAAAACTTTGCAGAAACATTACAATTTATCAAAGATTTAGACTTTGACCACTCTTATAGCTTTGTTTACTCAAAACGTCCTGGTACACCGGCATCTGACTTACCAGATACAACTCCTGAACACGTTAAAAAAGAACGTTTAGCACAAGTTCAACAAGTCATTAAGCAATCAAGTATCGAGAAAACTGATGCAATGCTTGGCAAAATTGAACGTGTACTGATTGAGAAAGTATCTGATCAAGACCCTAATATTTTAGTAGGTACAGCAGACAACACTCGTTTAGTGACTTTTGTAGGCGACGCTTCTTGGATTGGTCGTTTTGCAGAGATCGAGATTACTGAAATTAAAACTTTAAATTTAGTTTACGGTGAACTCTTGAATCTTGAGCCTGACGTGGCGTAATGTAGAGGTATTCTAAAGTCTACTGAAAGGTTTTCTCTTGACTGCAGCGATTCGACGTACCGTAACATTTCCTGAAATTTCAATGGAACGTTTAAAGAGCATCTTGGGTGCCTATAATGGGCACCTTAAGCAAATCGAACAGCGTTTAGATGTCAAAATTACTCATCGTGGAGATGTTTTTCATATCGATGGTGAGATAGATGCTGTTGGGAGAGCCGAAGCGTTATTGCAACGACTCTACGAAGAAACTGAGGAGTCCCAGCAAATCAGTGCCGATCTGTTACATCTCTTGATTCAATCTTCACAAACTGAACGTAATTTTGAGTTAGTGGGTGAAGAGATGGAAGAGCATGATGCGCCAATGGATGTCTACTTTCAGACTCGAAAAGGTCGTATTAATCCACGTGGTGCCAATCAAAAACGCTATGTACAACGTATTTTGCAAAGCGATATTTCTTTTGGTGTAGGTCCTGCTGGTACAGGTAAAACTTATTTAGCTGTTGCCGCCGCAGTAGATATGTTAGAGCGTAATGAAATCCAGCGGATTTTACTTGTCCGTCCTGCTGTAGAAGCAGGAGAAAAGCTTGGTTTCTTACCGGGTGATTTAACCCAGAAAATTGACCCATATTTACGCCCTCTTTACGATGCCCTCTACGAAATGCTGGGCTTTGAAAAAGTCGCCAAATTAATCGAACGTCAAGTGATTGAAGTTGCGCCTCTTGCTTATATGCGTGGCCGTACGCTTAACCATTCATTTGTGATTTTGGATGAAGCACAAAACACTACGCCGGAACAAATGAAAATGTTCTTGACCCGTTTAGGTTTTGGCTCTCGTGCAGTAATCACAGGTGACATTACCCAAGTAGATTTACCTCGAGGCCAACAATCTGGTTTGGCGCACGCGCTACGTGTACTTGAGAATATTAAAGAAATTCATATTACCCGTTTCCATTCTCGCGACGTTGTACGTCATCAACTTGTTCAAAAAATTGTTGAAGCGTATGAAGGTTGGGATGGTGAACAACAGCGTCTTAATGCTGAAGCACGTGCTGAACGTAAAGCACGTCAAGAAGCATTAGTTGCTGAAAACGATACAGCAGCAGACTTGCAACATCAGGATGCCTAGGGTCTGTTGAATATTCAAAATTGGATTGCGTTGTCGGCTAAAATTGAGCAGACAAGGCATGAAATGATGGGAATGGTAAACCCCTTTCCAAGTTTCATAACGTAGTCTGAGATAATTTTAGCCACAACCCTTCGGGACAAGAGTGTTTTTTGTTGCTACATCGTTGTGAACTATTCATTTAGAATACTAAATTTCATAGTCCACGCCTTATATCATCTAAAAAACACCCGATGTCGCAACCATCTGTGAATGTTTAACAGCCCCTAAGGATTCACTTTGAAAATCAGTTTAAGTTTACAACAAGACTTTCAATCACCTGAGTTAGAGCTCAAACGAGCTCAACTCAAAAAAATTATTGAGACAACTTTACGCCACGTTGGCTACAAAGAAGATTGTGAAATTGGTGTTGCATGTGTTGATTTGGAAGAAAGCCATCAACTTAACTTGCAATATCGTGAGAAAGATAAACCGACCAATGTTCTCTCTTTTCCAAGTGACATTCCTGAAGAAGTCCTACCTATGCTTGATGCATTACCTCTAGGCGATTTAGTGATTTGTATTCCGGTGGTATTACAAGAAGCTTTGGAACAGAAGAAAACTGCACAAAATCATTTTGCACATCTTTTAGTACATGGAGTTCTGCATTTACTAGGTTATGACCATGAAACTAGCGATGAAGATGCAGAAGAAATGGAAGGCTTAGAGATCGAAATTTTAGCTAAACTCAACATTGCCAATCCGTATCAGGAATAATCAATTTCTCTAAAACTATTAAGCGCGCAATTAGCATCTTAATTTATTTTTAAAATGTGGATATCCTAAAAGTTATCCACATTTTTTCATTAATGAACCTCAAACTCAGCTTCAGCTGGATCAAAACGCCAAGTACGAATAATACGAAGCTCTGAAATATCTTTCATATTTGCATCAAAATGACCAAACGGCGCTCCCCGACGTACCGATGCCTTTGCTGCCTCATCTAAAACTGGATGTCCTGAACTTTCAAGTAAACGAATTGCACGGATTCCCCCTTGAGCATTCAAAATCACCATAAGGCGAACTTCACCTTTTAACTGTTGTTGTTTAGCTTCTTCTGGATAATAGCGGTTACCGTAAAGTTCCACTTTTTCACGGAATTTATCTAAATAAGCTGCTGAAGCATCTTTCTTAGCTTGAATACCATCCACTGTTTTTATTTTTTGTTGGCGACTGAAATCTTGCTGACGTTGCAAATATTGAGCTTCAAGGCTTGCGACCATGGCAGCTTTGGCCTGGAACTGGCTTTGTAACTGTTCAAGTGCTTTTTTCCTTTGGCTCTCCTCTGCTTGTTTCTGCCAACTCAACACAGTCATGAGTACTTTTTCTTCAAACTTAAGTTCTCTTTGTTGCTGTACTTTTTCTAAATTTTCTAACTGAGCTTCTCCAGTTGAAGCATCAGTCGGCATAGGTGTTGGGGAGTTACTAGACATCCGATGGGCTGCTCGAAATGCCCCTGAACCCTGCTGGTCTGCTTGAGCTAAAAAATCTGCATGCTTAACCACATCTTCAGTAGGACGAATAGATATCGCGATTTCTTTAGTTGATTGTTCTGATGGCGCAGGCATCGCAAAATGGATGAGCAGCACAAAAGTATGCAGTAAGATTGCAAGTATTATTGCGACAATAAAGACTCGGTCTTGCCACCAATAATGAAAAGGCTCTATAGAAAGACTTCTTTTTTTCAACATAATCTTAAAAGCATATAAATGCCTTTTCCCCACGGTATCAATACCGAACAAAATACAAACTGATATTCAAATATGGATAAAAATGTGATTCACTTCAAATATGAGCTTTTATCCATTTTCATTTTGTGAAAATGTATCAATTAAATTTGTTACACTGCAATATCAAAACCTGTTTTTTATCATAATAAAGATTGTGTTGATTCTTTAGTAAATCATCATCTGGAAGTTCTTTTATGCAAACGCTATTTTCCTCATTAGTCAAACGTCTTCATAAAGTCTACCGAAAAGCTGAAGCCTTCATTGAGGAAGAAAGAGATTTTACATTATCGCAAACTTTTCTAAATGCGACCTTAGAACGTTACGTAACGAATAATGTCGAGTTTTTAGATGATCTACACGCAGACCTTTATCATGATTGGTTAAGGCTCTATGCCACCATGCATGTCAAAGGTTTAGAAACGACTTTATCTGTCGATTTAAAATTGATTCAGATGGAATTTAATAAAGAACAGCAACTTATCGTTTTTGAACAAATTAGTAATACACAAATTGTAGAAGCTAAATATAAAAATTTCTGGCAAAAAATTGCTGTGAAAGCTGCTATTTTTTACTATCACAAAATTCTAAAAAAAGACCCATTGGGTATGATTTTGGAGCGTTTTAACGTAGCACAAGAAAAAGATGATCTTATCTTCCTAGACCTGAATCGTTGGTTTGGTAAAAAAGCCAGCATTATTGAAACATTGGGCAAAGTTCATATTAACTATGCACGGGTTCGTGAAGCAGAATTGGTCGTCTTTGGTAATGTTAATCTCGCTGCCTTACTTTTCCGAGATCAAGATGATGACTTTGAGGATGATCTGGAAGACACTGAAATTACGCCAATACAGCAAAAAGATGCATAACAACTGTATGAGCTAAAGAAATTTATTGTTAAAAAACACAAAGAGATTACATATTTAGCATAAATCCTGATTTTTTCTCCATGATCAGCAGGCATAATATGCAAAAGTCATAGATGCATCAGCACTGGCCTTTCAGTCTGTACAAGGATATTTACTTATGGCAACAAAATTTCTGAAATCATTCAGCATCGCAACTGGTATTTCGACAACTTTGCTTATTGCAAGTTTCTCTAGCCATGCACTTGCCATGAGCCCATTTCAGGCAAATTATCAGTTTACCTATAATAATAAAGGCATGGGTTCAGCAACACGCGCACTTAGTCAACAAGGCAATAACTGGACTTATCTATTCACTGCAAAAGCTGGTGGAATCGCTTCTGCAAGTGAAACAAGTAAATTTAGTTTTGCTAATGGCAAAATTGGTTCACAAAGCTTTAGTCGTACTAGTAAAATTTTAATTCATAACAACACTATGAATATTAATTTTAACCCTGGTAATAAGACAATTAGCACAAAGAAAGATGATAAAGCACGCTCATTTGCTTGGCAGCCTGGCGTACTTGACGAGCTAAATGCTGAATTACAAGTTCGTGAAGATTTAAAAAATGGTTCACTCAAATCTTCTTACCCTCTTGCAGATGCAAAAGAAGTTGAAAACCGCCGTTTTGTAAAACAAGGCAATGAAAAAGTTAAAACCTCTTATGGCACCTTTGACACTATAAAAGTGGTTTTAGAGCACGGCAGACCAGATCGTAGTACTATTTTCTGGTTAGCACCTAAATTGGACTACTTGCCAGTTAAGGTAAGTCATATTGATGGAAAAACATCTTATGGTTTGTTATTAACAAGTTATAGCGGTAAAACGAATTAAAGCTTGCATTTTTTCGGATGCTTTTTAAAATACGCATTTGCTTTAAAAGCATCCGTCTAGAGGATTCTCCCGTGCACGCACTAGAACAGAAAATCTTAACAGAAGGTATCGTTCTATCTGATCAAGTGTTGAAAGTCGACGCTTTCTTAAATCACCAAATTGACCCTGTCCTCATGCAGCAGATTGGTAAAGAATTTGCCGCTCGCTTCAAAGATGCAGGGATTACCAAGATTATTACCATTGAAGCTTCAGGTATTGCACCAGCAATCATGGCAGGTTTAGAACTTGGTGTACCTGTGATTTTTGCTCGTAAATATCAATCACTGACTTTAAAAGACGATTTATATCGCGCTAAAGTATTTAGTTTTACTAAACAAACTGAAAGTACGATTGCTATTTCAAACAAGCACATCAACTCAAGCGACAAAGCTTTAGTAATTGATGACTTTTTGGCAAATGGTCAAGCAGCGCTTGGTTTGATTGACTTAATTCATCAAGCAAATGCGGAAGTAGTAGGTGTTGGTATCGTGATTGAAAAATCATTCCAACCAGGCCGCGATTTATTGCTTGAAAAAGGTTACCGTGTTGAATCTTTAGCACGAGTTAAATCACTTACTGATGGCACAGTAACTTTTATTAAAGAATAAAATTATTTAAATAAAAAAGAGCGGAGTTCCGCTCTTTTTTATTTTTATAAGATTATGAGTGAAGTTTTTTTACGATTTCACCTAAGCGTTTACCTTGTGCTTCACATAAAAGCTTTTCATCTTGGCTTAAGCCTTGATCATGTCTAGGGCCACTCACATGGCTTGCACCATACGGCGTTCCACCTGTTTTAGTATTCGATAACGCAGGAATAGAATTTGGTAAACCTAAAATCATCATGCCATGATGAAATAACGGCGGTAGCATCGTTAATAAAGTACTTTCCTGTCCACCATGCATTGAACCAGAAGAAGTGAAAACACATGCTGGTTTGTTGTGTAAAGCCCCATTTAACCAAAGACTTGTGGTCTGATCCCAGAAATATTTCATTTCGCTTGCCATGTTACCAAAGCGAGTTGGAGACCCCAGTGCCAAGCCTGCACAATTAGCTAAGTCCTCTAAAGTGCAATAAATATCACCTTCTTCAGGAATGCTTGGCTCAGCTTCTGTTACTACTGTTGCAATATTAGGTACTGTGCGAATTTTTACATTAATACCTGCAGCTTCAACACCATTCGCAATAAGATGCGCCATTTCTTTAGTAGAACCATATTTACTGTAATAAAGCACAAGAATGTAAGGTTGCATCGGTTTCATGAATTTTGTTAAAAAGAACACTATACGGTATTTTTTATTTTTTTGGCGAAGCCAATTTTATGAAATTTTAGAGGTGATTGATTTTTAAGGGCAACAGTAACAAATATCGGTAAAAGCTTTTTACTACGTTTTGTTACGATGATACATACGGAACTTTCAGAATACTTTTTTATTCTTTAGGTTAAAGTTTACCCACATCAAAGATAGTGTTCTCAACCGAATACACCGGTGAATATCAATCACCCACATCATGATTAAAAAAATCGGGATAGATGACGCATGTTAGAACGTTTTTTGAAGAGACTTCCTTTTTATAACAAGACCTGGTTTCAATTTATTTTATTTGTAATTAAGCGTTTTGAAGCTGATCGCTGCCGAGAACAAGCTGGCGCTCTCACCTATACAACTCTTTTTGCTGTTGTGCCGATGCTAACAGTATTTTTAGTTATTATTTCTTCAATTAAAGCCTTAGAACCTGCTAGACAACAGTTGCAGCACCTAATTTATAGTAATTTTTTACCTAAAAGCACCATTGCATTTGATAAGGCACTCAATGCTTTTACCGAAAAATCCAGTAATTTAACTGTGATTGGTGTGCTGTTTCTATTTGTCACCACAGTTTTAATGCTGACAACAATTGAAACTGCCTTTAATCGCATATGGAGAGTAAAAGAAACTCGTAGCGGCATTGTAGGCTTTATGCGCTACTGGACCATTATTTCGCTTGGTCCCATTATTTTAGGTAGTGCATTTGTTATTTCATCAACCGTTGCATCAATGAACTTATTAAGTAATAACTTCACGGGTTATCAACTTGATGGTGCATTTCTACTTTGGCTTATTTCTTTTGTTCTTACTGTTTTGGGATTCTTTATTTTATATTGGACCATTCCCAACCGCACAGTTCCCTTATTTTCAGCAGCAATTGCCGCGTGTTTGAGTGCTGTATTGTTTGAAATACTTAAGAATTTATTCGGCTTTTTGATGTCTAACTTCACCAGTTATGAAATCATATATGGTGCATTTGCAGCAGTACCTATTTTCTTATTATGGGTATTCTTATCTTGGAATATTGTATTACTCGGTGTCGAGGTGAGTTTTGCCCTTACCGCTTTTCATTCAGGCAAAGAACAAAAAAGACATCCAGTACTCATGCTACTCGATATTTTAGAATTATTTTATAAAAAGCAAAAACTTGGTGAAAGTGTAAATGATAAAGAAGCATTAGAAATTTTAGGCCGTGGCGAAATTGGCCGGTGGCCCGCTTATGTTGTCTTACTCGAAGAGCAAAATTTGGTTAAACGCACAGATAAAGATGAATATGTTTTAGTCCGTAATTTATCTCAAGTCGACTTTTGGAGTTTCTTTACCGCATTACCTTATCCACTTCCATTACGTCCAGATGTATTAAATGTGCATGATGATGATGAATGGATGGAAAAAATCGGCCCAGCTTTAGTTGAGTCCAATGACTATTTGGCAGCTAAACTCTCTATTCCACTTTCAACAATTTTTGAAGAGAAATAGAAAATAAGATTATTTATTCATATAAAAATCTTCTATATACAGACAATAAAAAACCCTATTATCAGTTCAATAATAGGGTTCAAAACTTAGCGATTTAAATCAAATTATGCTTTAACAAAGGTTTCCCAAACAAAATCTTGAGTAGCACCTTTCAAAGTCATTTTTAGCTGATCACCAGCATACAGTGGCCCCACTCCTGCTGGCGTACCCGTCATAATGACATCGCCTGGTTCAAGTGAAAACACCTGATTAATATCAGTTAAAAGTTCGCCAATAGTAAACATTAACAGTGCAGTATTACCATCTTGACGCAATTCATTATTAATATGGAAAGTGAATTTGGTCTCTTCCCAATTGGTAATTTCACTTACATCTACCCAGTCCGCAAGTACACATGAACCATCAAATGCTTTTGCTCTTTCCCAAGGCTGACCTTTATCTTTTAATTCATTTTGCATATCACGCAAAGTTAAATCTAACCCTAAAGTTACAGCACCAATAGCTTGCAATACTTTTTGCGGATCAGTTTCGCCTTTTAGTGGCTTATCAATACGCAAAACAAATTCGCATTCGAAATGGCAACTACCCCAAGATGGATTCCACGAAATACCTTCATCTAAACCAATCAAACTACTTGGTGGCTTGATAAACAATACTGGTCGTCCCGGCATTGCATTGTTCAGCTCTTTTACATGATCAGCATAACTTCTGCCCACACAAACGATTTTTGAAGGACGTGTTTTCATGAAGCTTCCTTTATTGTTGCGACTAATAATTCTAATAACTTATTTCTTAAATGTATTTTCAAATACAGTTTGATCTGAAACTTGAGCAAAGGCACGTTTCGGTACAATAATGACCGTTTTGTTTTTTAACTCAAGCATATAAGTCAGTTTACCCTTAGCAAAAGTCTGCACATCGCCATACTGTACGACTTGTTTACGACCAGCAGCATAGAGTTCAAAATAATCTTGGTATAAATCGATCCCTTGCTCACTCTTACCAAATTGATAACGTACAAACTGACGCTTGAACATCATAGGTAAAAGCCAATAGCGCATTAGACCTTGCATAATCAGGAAAAAAATACCCAAAGCAACATAGTAGCGACCAACGCCTGATAAGCCTAAATAAAAACCCCAAATAACAATTGCAATACTAATAACAGGGGTTAAAAAACGTGTGAATTGTTTCTTTCCGAATGTCACCAAGCCAAACCCGTCTTGAGACTCTTCTAAATTTAAATAATAACGTAAAGATAAAGCGCTTTTTTGCTCGGTCATCACTATGTATCAATATTGAATAAATCGAAACTATTAGAGCATATTCATCTACGCTTTAAAATGAATCAAAAGTGATTTTTTATTTTTGCTCACACGATAAAGCTTTCATTCGTACAAGTTGTTTACTCGTTTCATATATAGAACGTAGATTCATATTTATAAGGCTTATTTCATATTCTTAAATTTATAGAATGCTTCTATTGTCTCTTTAGTGGAATTCGTCATGTCTTTCTTTGCAAAACTATTTGGCTTAAATCAAAAAACGACAGCTCAAGAAGATGTGGCTTTCAAAGCTGCTCAAGAGCTAGAATCTTCAAATGAAACTTCTTTTATAGAACTCATTAAAAACCGCCGCTCTATTTATGCAATTGGAAATAACTTAAACCAATCAAATAATGAAATTGAAAAGTTAATTCAAGAAGCAATCAGACATAGTCCTTCTGCTTTTAACTCTCAATCATCTCGCGCTGTTATTTTATTTGGACAATCACATCAAAAATTCTGGGATACAGTTCTAGAAGTTTTAAAAAGTATTATCCCAGCTGAAGCTGTATCGGGAACAGAACAAAAAATTCAAAGTTTTGCCGCTGGTGCAGGTACAGTTTTGTTTTATGAAGATCAGAACGTGGTTAAAGGCTTACAAGAACAGTTTGAAGCTTATGCTGATAATTTTCCAATCTGGTCTGAGCACTCAACAGCAATCGCTCAATTTGCAGTTTGGAACGTATTAGCTGAACAAGGTATTGGTGCTTCATTGCAACACTACAACCCAATTATTGATGAGAAAATTAATACTGCTTTCAATATCCCAGCAGAATGGAAGCTAAGAGCTCAGTTAGTTTTTGGTTCTATTGAAGGTAAAGCAGGTGAAAAAGCCTTTATTGACGATGCAAGCCGTTTTAAAACATTCGGCTAATAGATAATCCTTGAATCTAGATATTTTTAAAGCTGGTTGTCATGTGCACCAGCTTTTTTATTGAAATCATAAAAAACAGGCACAAAAAAACCGCTATATATAGCGGTTAATTCTTCAAGTGGTGCGCTCAGAGAGATTCGAACTCCCGACCCCTTAGTTCGTAGCCAAGTGCTCTATCCAGCTGAGCTATGAGCGCGTACTTGATGGAGGGCATTATACGCAGTTTTTCTATTTTAGAAAGAACTTTTTCATCTTTTTGTCATCAAGCGTCTAGTTCTTAGCCATAACAAAATATCTTGGTAGTCTAGCTTTTCAAAAAAGGGGAATTTCTTGTCCATAAAATATATTTGAAATATTTTTTTTCAATTAAAGGTGCCCTCTTCTTTTATCCAATTTGGACATTTTGACCAAATTGACAGAATCAAAAGCCTAGTTTTTTAGTCAGGATTATAT
>NZ_JBIUCP010000056.1:0-20698 GCF_044538765.1 Acinetobacter sp. ABJ-A23_2 | reverse complement strand
GTATTATTAAATAAATTTTCATCGTATTTGATCTACGCAATAATAATTTTTGAGTCATACTGTAGCAGTTGCTTTTGTTACTTATATCTAGAAGATAGAGCTCTGGTCTCCTGAAAAATTGTTGAATTAAAAAATTAGCTATAACAAATATATTGAAAGTTATATTTGTCTAAAATAATTGTTGATAAAACAACACTAGCCTTGAAAAATGATGAAATATAAACATATCTAATTCTGCTGTTTTTGCATAAATAATTGAAAATAAAAAATAAATTAAATTGGCATAAAAGCTGCTCAATGTGACTGATGAAAGTGGAATTATCCTAAGGAATCCGTATGTCACTTGTAGTAGATAAAAAAGAAAATTCTAAAGAATTTGTAAAAAACATCCTGTCTGAAATTTGGGTCACTCGATGTCCAGTACCCACAGCAACAGGTATTTCATTAAAACGCGGTACTTTAGTTAAAAAGTTTGAAAAACACGGCATTGATGTTGCCGTCTTGCAAGATGCGCGTAAAGGGTTATCGGTTCATCATTTTGATCATCAATTGCCAGCTCTGTTCCGAGAGGGTGGAAATGTACCTGCGTTAGCTGCACGCTCTGAAGGCGCGCCAAGCCGACTCATTGGATTGACTTGGATTGATGAGTGGCAAGTCATTATTGTGCGACCTGATTCAGATATTAGCCAGCCAGAGCATTTAAAAAATGCGAAAGTAGCTTTACCAGAATATGCTGACAAACGTGCTGGCAGTATTTTTAGAGCCATGTCATTGCAAGGTATTCGTGGTGCTTTACAACTTGCCAATCTCACTTTTCGTGATGTGAATTTTATTGAAGTACCTGAACGTGCTGGATCTAAAGAAAATCGTGATGCGAGTACGTATTGGTCAGGTCTTGATGCATTAATTACAGGTGCAGTTGATGCCGTGTATGTAAAAGGAGCTTCTGCTGTTGAAGCTGCAACTAAACGTGGCCTAAAAGTTGGGATTGATTTAGATAAATTTGAAGATGTGACTTCTCGTGTTAATAACGGTACACCTCGTCCCATTACGGTCCATGAAGACCTGTTAGAAGATCATTTTGATGTGGTCGTCGATTTTCTTGAAGAATTGTTTGATACCGCAGATTGGGCACAAGATCACTTAGATGAGGTCTTGGTAATTTTAGAAGATGAAACGATTGCAGGGGCAGAGAGTGTTGCTACAGCCTATCGAAATAATTTTCATAAGTCTTTACATCCCTCACTAAGTGAAGATCGTTTAGAGCTTTTAAAACAACAAAAAGATTTTCTTTGGTTGCATGGTTTCTTAGAGCGAGATGTCGATATTGAAACATGGGTTGATCATCGTCCTTTACTCGAAGTTTTAAAACGTCGTCAAAATAAAAAATTTTAAAGAGGATTTGATCATGACAACACTTATTCAAACGCCATTGTCTCGCGAACTCAATGACTTTATCGAATTGAACCGTGAAAAAGCTGAATTTGCTTTTGAAGTATTCCGTGAAACAAGAACAATTACTGCAAACGGAACCGTTAATTTTGTTGAACGTGGGCCTGAAAATACCTTAGTTACTTTTAACTATGCAGGGCCGTGGTCTAAAGATAAAAAAAGCAAAGTATTGGTGGAGACAATTGATGGTGAAGTTTTACTGGGAAGAAAAAGTGCAGGTGGGCGCTATAACAAGCTTTTTAAAGAGCATGCAGATGTCACCACAATATCTCATGTACACGCGCCGAATTTAGGCGCTTGGGCTCAAACCCATCGTACGTTACCGATCCGTTATGTGCCTGTTCAGCGCTTTCATTTGTTTAAAGAGTTGCCGATTTATATTGATCGCCGTCAAGCTGAAGTGGATTTTATTTTAGATCAGCTCAAAGTTGATATTGAACATCGGGCCATCTTAGAAGCCAATGGCGGAGCGACTGTATGGGGACGCCAAGGACTACAGGAAACTGCTGAATTTATTTTATTGCTTGAAGAAGGTGCTCAAATTCAGCTGCTCGCTGAATTAGTCGGTGGCAGCCGAGAATACGGGCAAGGGGTTTTACATCAGCAATGGAAAATGAGCGGATTGACTGAAAAAGCAAAATCGCTGGGCTTACTTCCTCTGAATTAGATAAAGATTTAAAAAATAAAGATCGAGAATACTATGGCTGTAAAACTTTTATGGTATCTCACTTCTCCAGATGGACCATATCCATGGTTGGAATCTGGGCGGTGGGATACCGATTATGAACACTTGCAACAGATTGCGATTACCGCAGATCGACTTGGTTTTTACGGTTCACTCATGGGTACAAGTGAGTATGAAACACTTGCTGTTGCTGCAAGTTTAATTCCATTTACTGAACGTTTAAAGTTTCTGGTTGCCCAACATCCCGGAGAAATTCAGCCAGCAGTTTTGGCAAAATATGCGCAAACTTTTGATGCATTTTCTAAAGGGCGTTTGTTATTTAATGTCGTTAATGGAAATGATAAGGGTTTGGCAGCTTTAGGCATTCACTATACTCATGATGAGCGTTATGACTTTAGTAAAGAATACTGGAATGCATTTCAACAAAACTACTTAGGTGATACCTCGGGATTTGAGGGCGAGTTTATTCAAATTGCTCCACGCTTAGAGGGTGGATCTCCAATGTCCAAATGGCGCGGTCCTACTCAAAAACAAGGTGTTCCTTTATGGGGAGCAGGAACTTCTGCCAAAGGCGTTCAGCATTCTGTTGAATTGTTAGATGTGTATTTAAGTTTTGCGAATACACCGCCATTACTGGGAGAAAAGTTTAGTAAGGTTGCGGCTGAGGCAGCAAAAATTGGCCGAACTTTAGAATTTGGTACTCGATTACAAATTATTGTTCGGGAAACAGAAGAAGAGGCTTGGCAATATGCTCAGTCGTTACTTGACAAGATTGATGTAAATTATGCAATCGAAGCTGTTAAACGACAGCTTCCTCCAAATGAAAGTTTTGAGAGTTATCAAAGCAATAACCCCTCTATTCAGAAAAACTTAGAACAATTACGACAAGGGGTTTTGCCTCAAGCTAAAGATTTTGAAATTTATCCTAATGTTTGGACTGGCCCATCTTTATTTGGTTTCGATATTTTAAACCCAGCCGCAGGGACTGCTTTAGTGGGTAGTGCTGAAAATATTGCCAAACGGATTAAAGAATACGAAAGCTATGGTGTATCAGCCTTTATCTTGTCTGGGTTTCCGTTAATTGGAGAAGCCTATCGGGTAGCAGATTTATTGTTCCCATTATTAGAGCTAGATCATGGTTTTGAGTTACCTAAGCTAAATAAAAATTCATCCATTGATTCCCTCTTGAATCAAGAAGTCGTGGTTTAAGGGAGAAGGCATGAATAAAATTACACGTAGAGAACTCATCAAACAGACTGGATTAGGTGTTGGTGCTTTTGCTGCAATAAGCCTTATAGGATGTTCTAAGCCCGATTCTTCATCGTCTGAAAGCGCCACTGCCGCTTCACCCCAAAATGATACGCCGAAAAAAGGTGGTGTTATTAAAATTGGAGTGATTAATGGTAACCAAGCAGGCAACTTAGATGCACATAAACCTATTGGTATGTCCAGTGCGTTTAGAGGTTGGCCTTTATATGCAAAGTTATGGGAATGGGGCAGAGATATTCAGCCAAAACTCGCCCTTGCTGAATTTGCTGAGCCCAATAATGACGGAACGAAATGGACTATTCGCCTAAAAAAAGGACTCGAATTTCACCACGGTAAAACCATTACAGCCGATGATGTTATTTTCTCTTTACGGCGCTTAACCGACCCCAAACTTGCCTCACCATTTGCAGCTTATCTTTATTCTTTGCAAAGAGATGCAATTAAAAAGCGCGATGAATACACCGTTGAAATTCCTTTTTCTCAAGGAAAGGGATTGGTTGCTTTACCAGAAGCATGGATGAGCTGGGGTGGAATTGTTCCTACAGATTATGACCCAGTTAAAAATGTAGTCGGAGCTGGCCCCTTTAAGCTTGAAAGTTTTACACCTGGTCAGCGTTCACGTTTCGTACGTTTTGAAAATTACTGGAAAGAAAATCAACCTTATGCTGATGCAATTGAAATTATTGATTTTAAGGATCAGACAGGGCGTCTTGCTGCTTTGCAATCTGGTCAAATTGACATTGCTTCTGGGGTAAGTGCCGAGCATATTGCTTTAATTCAATCTAATAAACGGCTAAATCTCGTTTCATCGGAAACCGATGCTTGGCAATCCTTTGATATGAATACGTCTAAAGCGCCGTTCAATGATCCTCGGGTACGACAAGCTTTTAGATTGATTGCCAATAGAGACGATTTGGTCAAACGTGCTTTAGCTGGGCAAGGACGAGTTGCAAATGACCTTTATTCGTTTAGCGATCCTGTATATGACCACAGTATTGCGCAGCGCAAGCAAGATTTAAATAAAGCAAAAGCGCTACTCAAAGAAGCTGGTTTTAATAACAGTCTAACGGTCGATTTATATACAGGCCCAGATAGCAATGCTGCATTAGTTTTTGCTCAGCATGCTGCTCAGGCCGGTGTCATTGTTAATGTTAAACAGGTTGAGGCTGCTACTTTTGCGGATGCAGTAAAACAAGATTGGGCATTTAGTACAGGCTCGAACGTTTCACGTCCTTTCTTATTAACAGTCTTGCAAATTGATGGGCCAGGTGCGGCAAATAATAAAACTCGTTTTAAGAATGAGCGTTTTACGGAACTAGTGCATGCAGCATTGCAACAACCCGATTTGGAAAAACGAAAAGTTCTTGTTCATGAAGCACAGCATATTCAACATGAGCAAGGTGGTTTACTCATTTGGGGCTTTAATAATGTCCTTGATGCACATTCGAACCAAATTGGTGGTGTAACGCCTGATCGCACTGGTTTTGCTGCGTGGCGTACAGATGAATTCTGGCGTAGAGGGTAACCGATATGACAATTCAATCCAGCAAAATAGAAGCATCTATTCAACAACCAACAATTGCCAAGTCATTTGAATTTCCTGCATGGTTACCTTGGTTTTTGACACGTTTGGTGTCAGGGGTATTGGTTGTATTTGTTATTAGTCTCATTGTCTTTATTGCGACACAAGCACTTCCATCTGACCCGGCTCGTGTCATTTTAGGACCAGAAGCGCCTGAAGCGACGGTACAAATACTTCGTGAACAATTGGGATTAAATGATCCGATATTACTTCAATACTGGCATTGGTTGAGTCAATTGTTGCAAGGTAATTTTGGACGCTCGATTGATTCCAATGTGCCTGTTTTAGAAATTATTAAGAATTATTTTGGTAATACAGTTGCACTCACGAGCCTCGTGATTGTCGTTACTGTACCGATTTCAGTCGTGTTAGGTGTGTGGCTCTCGCTTCATCGCGATAGCAAACTCGATCGTATTATTGTCTCTAGCTCTATTGTGTTTAAAGCGGTGCCGGGGTTTGTTATTGCGATTTGGTTAATGATGTTTTTTTCAACATCGGTTTTACACATATTGCCAGCCGCATCGTTGCTGATTCCTAATGAGTCGCCTTATAGCCAGCTAGAATTTTTAATTTTACCAATTTTAACTTTAGCTTTATCACTCATTCCATATCTGATGCGTTTAGTGCGTGGTTCCATGATTGATGCGCTAGAGTCGGAATATGTGACCTCTGCACGACTGCGTGGTATTCCTGAGCGCCGGATTATTTGGAAACATGTTTTACCTAATGCATTGGTTCCTGTGGTGCAGGGTACAGCATTGACCATACGAGTTTTGCTGAGTGGTGCTCTCATTATTGAGGTGGTTTTCAGTTACCCCGGTATTGGTAATGCACTTAATGCAGCAATTGAAATGAGGGATATCCCGACCATTCAAGCAATCGTTTTATTGCTCACCATTTGTGTGGTGGTTGTTAATTTAATTGCAGATTTAATCACGACTTTACTCACACCAAAAATACGAACTGCAAAAAGACATAAAGCACGTTCACCAGGGCGACGTCAGGCATTACGTTTATGGAAGTCTGGCCGACCAATTACGGTAAAACCTGTCGATCGTCGCAATGCGTTAAAGAATATTCAGCAAGGAGGTGGGAAATGAGCTCACTTCATTGGTACCAAAGAAACTTTTTTCAAACATTAATCCGTGAAAGACAAGTACGTTTTGGATTTGTAGTCACAGCCCTAGTTTTGATTTTCGCATTGGTTGGACCGTTATTTGTTGCATTTGAACCTACGGCATTGGTCGGCATGACTTATGGACCACCCGAAGGAAAATCATTTTTAGGTTATGACTATATTGGTCATGATGTTTGGTCACGTGTTCTTGCTGGCGGTGCTTCAATTATCTGGATGACGCTAGCTGCCAGTTTGGTCGCATTAGTTATTGGTTCTAGTTTAGGCATATTAGCTGCTTTTGCCCGAAATAAGATTGATCAGTTCGTAACTTGGCTGACTGATGTTTTTATGGCCTTTCCTGATCTTATTTTGGTCTTACTTATCGTTTCGATGTTAGGTCGACAGCCTTGGCTCATCGTTTTAACGGTTTCAATAGCTTTTATTCCAGGAGTCGTGCGTCTTGCACGAAGCGTTGCACTTAATTTAGTGGAACAGGAATATATCGAAGCTGCCCGAATTCTTGGTTATTCAAAAACTTATATTTTATTCCGTGAAATTTTACCCAATATGTTGACGCCATTACTCATTCATCTTGGTGTGATGCTGACATGGGCAGTGGGTATGTTATCTGGTTTGGCTTTTCTAGGTTATGGCGTGGCACCTCCAGCAGCAGATTGGGGGCTCATGATTAATGAAAATCGCGCTGGTTTATTAGTTCAACCATGGGCCGTGTTTGCTCCTGTCATCTTAATTGCCTTGTTTGCGCTCGGAACGAATGTATTGGCTGAGGGCGTTGGACGTGCAGCAGCTCGGATTGAGGAAAAATAAATATGGCAAATACATTTAAAAATACAGTATTGACCGTAACAGACTTAACCGTGGCATTGGTAAACACCGGCAATCACATCGTTTCTAATATTTCATTTAGCTTGCGAGAAGGTGAAGTTTTAGGTCTGGTCGGAGAGAGTGGTTCTGGTAAAACGACATTATCGAGTGCCTTATTGGGCTATGCACGACATGGCGCCAAGATTATTCAAGGAACTATTGAACTGGATGATGAAGATATTCTCAGTTTAGATGATCATGCTTTACGTCAGGTTCGTGGCTATAAAATTAGTCATGTCGCTCAAGATCCTGGAACGGCACTCAACCCAGCATTAAGTATTGGTCAACATTTATTTGAATTATTAGAAGTCCATCAGGCCCAGTTATCAAGCGCTGAAAAATACCAGAAAGTAGCCAAAATTTTAGATGAAGTGGGGTTACCTCATGATGAGCTATTTCTCAAGCGTTATCCTCATCAACTTTCAGGTGGACAGCAACAACGAATTTTATTGGCCTTGGCATTCTTATTACAGCCACGTTTGATTGTTTTAGATGAGCCAACCACCGCCTTAGATGTGACGACACAGACATTGGTGTTGAACATCATTCGTAAATTATGCCGTGAATATAATGTTGCTGCTATTTATGTATCGCATGACTTAACGGTTGTAAAAGATATTGCAGATCGGGTGATTGTTTTATATTCAGGGCGAATTGCTGAAGATGCGGTATTAACCCAACTATTTGAAACCCCTAAACACCCTTATACGCAAGGTTTACTTAACGCCATTCCCGATGTGGCCATTCGTAAATATTTATCTCCAATTGAAGGACACGCACCCTCACCAAATGAGCGTCCAGCCGGATGTGCTTTTGCAGTACGTTGTACTTTCGCCACAGACATATGCCGTCAAAAACAACCTGAATTAACTCAATTAAAAGATGAGTTTGACCCGCATTTTGTTGCTTGTCACCATTCGGATCATGTTGGCGTGATTAATTTTAAAGAGCTTGATCATCAGGTTATTGAACGAGAAACTGATCAAGAAGCACTGCTGAAAGTTGAACATATTAATGCGTGGTATGGGCAGCAACAGGCTCTTTTTGATATCTCATTTCAACTCAAAAAAGGCGAATGTTTAGCATTGGTTGGTGAGTCGGGTTCGGGTAAGACGACTTTATCGCGTGTCATTGCTGGCCTGAATGAAAATGCAGATGGACAAATTACATTAGCAGATGAAGTCTTGTCGTTACGTGGGCAACAGCGCCATTTGCAGCAGCGACATAAACTGCAATATATCTTTCAAAACCCTTATAAAGCCTTGAATCCAGCGCATACGATTGGTCAGACACTAATTAAGGTCGTGCAGCATTTCTTTGGAGCATCTCGACAAGAAGCCATAGAAAAAGTCACACAGGTACTTAAACAAGTCTCTCTGCCTCTACAAGTTCAAGAACTCTATCCAAGAGATTTATCGGGTGGGGAGCGACAACGTGTGGCTATCGCGCGAGCTTTGCTGTGCCAACCTGATGTTTTGATTTGTGATGAGATTACGTCTGCTTTAGATGTTTCAGTTCAGGCATCTATTTTAAAACTGTTACAAGACCTTCAGCAGCAAGGGGTGACCTTACTATTTGTGACCCATAACCTAGGGGTTGTTCGTGCAATCGCAGATCGAGTCGCCGTATTAAAAAATGGACATATTGTTGAATACGGTGAAACAGATCAAGTGCTGAGTCGTCCTCAACATATATATACCAAAACTTTGCTTACACATGCGCCAAGCTTGTTTAAAAACAACGTACTAGAAGTTAGCGCATAAAAAGAACAGATTTTCCGGAGTTAAAAATGAACGATATTAACCAACGCAGTTTTTTAGAATTAGGTAGCGTAAGACATATTCAAAGCGAGCAAGAAGCACTTGAGATTGCAAAAGAGGTGGCAGATCAACTGAATCAATTTGCTCGAGATCCAAGTTATAACAAGACTGTCCCTTATGATCAGGCGCGTTTAATTTCAGAAGCTGGTTTAACCGCGATTATTGTGCCCAAGCAATTTGGAGGCTTAGGTGCCAGTATTTCAACATTGGTCAATGTGGTGAAAATTATTTCATCTGCCGATGGTGGTGTAGGGCAGTTATTACAGATTCACTTCACTATGTTCCGAGGAATTTTAACTGGCTATGACGATGAAATTCGTGATCAATTACTTGCCGATGTATTAAGTGGAAAGCGTTTGGGCAATGCACTTGCAGAGGTGGGAGGCAAAGATAAGTTTCAGCATAAAACACGTATAGAACGAAATGCAGAAGGACAATTAATTTTAAATGGCAGTAAGTTTTATTCTACGGGTTCTTTACTCGCAGAATGGATTTCTTTATTTGCTAGTAGTGATGATGGACCAGTCTCGATTTTAATTCATCGAGATACAGAGGGAGTAGAGTTGCTCGATGACTGGGATGCAATGGGACAAAATAATAGCGTCAGTGGCACTGTTAATTTTAAAGATGTGATTGTTGATGAACGTTATGTTGCTAAGCGAAATACAGGTGGTTTAGGCACTGTTTTACGTACAGGACTCACTTGGCCTCAGATTTTACACGCTGCAATGGACACAGGAATTGCCAAAGGGGCATTACAAGGCGGGATTGATTATTTACAACATCATACTCGACCTTGGGTAGAAAGTGGGGTCGATTCACCTACACATGAATCTCATATTATTAAACAAATTGGTGAGTTTGCTGTTTTAGTTCGTTCTGCTGAGGCATTGTTAGATCGTTCAGCACAGATTTTTGAACAGCATTTGGCAAATGTAGAAGATGAAGACTTACAAACGGAACTGATTTTATCGGTTGCTGCTACACGAAGTCAGTCTGATCATGCATCTTTAAAAATTTCGAGTGAAATTTTTGGATTACTCGGGGCAAGTTCAACCTTATCGAAATGGAACCTAGACCGTTTCTGGCGTAATGCACGAACCCACACCACGCATGATCCAATTCGCTGGAGGCTCTATCATGTTGGAAATTATTATTTAAATAATATTCCACCAGGAGAATACAACTCAGTGCTTCTGAAGAAACAGGCGGAAAATGTGACTAAATTTAATAAATAACCCGAGTTCGAAAGTAAATATGATACTCGGAAACGTCATCTGCAACCTGCATGGTTTAAACAAGAGACTGTTTCTACGAGAGGTTTTAATAAATCCAAGAAAAGAACAGGTTTTGCAGATGACAATGCCTTTGGTTACTTTGGGCGAAACCAAAGTAACTCCAGCTGAAAGCTAATCCTAAAATTGGATAAAACTCGATAAGACTCCGTTAAAATAATTGTTGTTAAAGAGATTAACATTACCCATGCCAACTACTACGATAGTTTACGGTTACTTGAATTTGGATTCTAAAAATAAAAAAGGTTGTCATCAAGACAACCTTTTTGTTTTGAAGTATTAAGCCACTTGAGCTTGAATAGAAATATCCTGCGCCAGCCATTCACAAACATTAATCTGTGCAGGAATAAAGTTCCAGCGATAAAGAAAGTCACTTAAGTCTTGTAAAGCAATAATAGAAGTCTCATTAAAGTTAGTATTCAGTTTCAGATGCGCATCTGCACCATACGCCGCATGAACCCATTGCTCACTACTATTACATTCTTTTGCCAAATAACGATGGGTTTCATCAGCATGTGCATGGGCCCATTGTTCTGCTTGTAAAACAGCATCGACAATCGCTTGGGCTTGCTCTGGATATTGCGTTAGAAAATCTTCATCGACAGTAAGTGTTCTTGGTGTTCCATTATTAGAGCGTAGAATAGGATCTGGATGTGATCCAATATCAATAATGGTATGCAGGGCGAAATCATGAGCAATTTGTGCAGCATGCGCACCTTTTAGGAAAATAGCATCAACATCACCTTTAATTAATGCCACGATTTCTGCACTTGCATTAATTTTGTTGCGATTACCATAAAAACTAGAATCATTTTCTTCAGGTTGTTGTTGCTGTGCGGCTAAAATATCTGCTCGTAAACAATCAACCAACTCAAGATCGCTTACCTTCAAATCCACTGTTTTTAAGGCATTCTCTAAACCACGAATCGCCTGTGCACGCGAGAAATCAATAATTGCATCTTGATTCAGTGGAATACCAAAACGTTTGCCTTTTAAGTCTGCAACAGTTTTGATGTTTGAATCGTAGCGCGTTAACAATAGTTGAACTTCATCCGCCCAAGATAAGCCAATCACTTTGGTTTTTTGACCAGATGCATATGCCCAAATTGCAGGAATACTGCCGCCATGTCGAACTGAGTTGGCAAGGGTATGGTTAAAATGGGAGTTACGAATATCTTTGGAGTTTGATTCTCGAATTGATTTTATTTCAATCTGCTGCTCATTAAATTTTTCTTTGAGCCAACCTTTTTGAATTGAAATGCCTAGACCAGTTGGTACGGGGCAGCGTGTATACCAAAGTGTGTTTAATGGTTGAGTTTGAAGTGTTGTCATCGTGACATCCTTTTGTGGTTTTCATGCTTTAAAGCAAAATTGATGCCACTCATTAATTTATTGATATTTATAAATTATTTTTAATATCTTTTTTTATGATGTTGATATATCAAATTTTGTTGCGATTACAACACAAGAATTGCGTTGGTGTTTTAAAAACAACACCCCCATAAATAGCGCTCTATAAAAACAATATAAAACAATAATTTAAAATATTTTTTAAGATCATTAATTTGGCATGAATCTCGCAATAAAACGGAATCTTAAATTTTTACTATCTTTTATGTTTAAAAATTATCCATTATTGCGAAGTTTGGCTTTATATCGTTTTATGCCATTTCGTTTTGTATTGACGGCGACCTTATTTGTTATCGCAAATATCGGGTTAGCACTTCAACAGTATTCAATCGGTCATGCGATTGATACCTTAAAACATAGTGAACGAGCAACCTTATTTCAGCATGCTATCACTGATCCTTTAAATCCTTGGTTTTGGTTCATTCTACTTACGAGTATTGCAAGTATTAGAGCTGTTATTCAATATTTAGCAGGGTTAAGTGCTTTAACCATTGGCCAGCAACTGCTAAGTATTTTAAGGGAAAGAATCTTTAGCCAAGTACAGCATTTAGATGTTTCATGGCACTGGAAACATGGGCTAGGAGAAGTATTATCTCGTACAACACGTGATTCAGATAAATTAAAAGAAGCGCTCATCAATTTTTGGCGTCAAGTATTTGAGTCAAGCTTGGTTGTTACCGTAACCGTTGGGCTCTTGTGTTGGTATCATCCTTGGCTTGGCCTAGTTCCTTTATTATTTATTTTTTTAGGGCTTTGGGTTCTATTTAAACTGACCAATCAATTGGTGGTTCTGGACCATCAAGTTGCATCTGCATATGAAAAAGTCAGCGATACATTGGCAGAAAGCGTCAATGGAATTCGGGTAGTCAAAGCTTTTCAACTCGAAGAGAAACTCTTACAACGTTTTAACCATGCTGTAGATCTATTTATTCATCATTCTATTCAGACCATCAAGACAAGTGCGAAACGACTTCCTATTCCACAAGTGATTATTGCAGGTTCTTACTTATGGGTCATTGCTTTTGGTGCTTATTTAATTGGTCAAAATCAGTTGCAAGTAGGGCAATTTGTTGCTGCCATTCTCATGGCAAATTTATTGGTGTTTCGTATTGAAAGCATTGGTCAGGTCTTACATATTTTTGCTGATGCGCGTTCGTCTGCAACAAGAATCTGGCAAATGTTAGATGAGAAGTCCGCAATTGAAGATCAACAATATCCTCTAACATTGCAATGGCGTGATGAGTTAAGCATTAAATTAGAAAATGTCAGCTTTCAGGATAAAACAACAAAAAGTTATATTTTAAAGCAATGCAGTGTTGAATTTCGAACAAGTGAAATCGTTACTGTTGTCGGTAAGACAGGCTCAGGTAAAACGACTTTGATGAATTTACTGAATCGGTTTATTGACCCAACGGAAGGGCAAGTTTTGATTGGTTCTGAGCAAATGGGATGGACGAATATTAAAGATTTGAGCCTATTTGAATTACGACATTTGGTTCAGATCATTCCTCAAGAAAATTTCTTTTTTAGTGGCACACTGGCAGATAACTTAAGAGTTGCTAAGCAAGATGCAACGGAGCAAGAGATGAAAGAGGCTTTACATTTAGCCTCTGCATCTGAACTATTACAACGACTTGATCATGGCTTAGACGCATTGATTGGGGACAAGGGCGTTACCTTGTCTGGAGGACAAAAACAACGACTTGCTTTGGCCCGTTCTATTTTAAAAAATTCGCCAATTTTAGCGCTAGATGATTCCACCAGTGCCTTAGATGCGACTACAGAAAAACAAGTTTTACAACGCCTATCAGGACTTTCTGATGATGGAAATCATTTTAAGAAAACAATCATTATTAACTCTAATAAACAAACCACGATTGCTTTATCTGATCGCGTTATTGTGCTTGATCAGGGTCATATTATTGCCCAAGGTTCACATGCTGAATTGGTTCAAGACTGTTTGTTTTATCGAGAGTTGATGGGTTTTCAGTTAGAGCAGCAGGAGATTGATGCATGAATACTAATGTTAAAAATTTCCGCCCATTTGCAAAATCAGCTGATCTACAAATTGAAGAAAATTTGGCAAATGCCTCAATTCATAGAGGAATGCTAAAAAAACTTATTCCTTTAATTTATCCCATCCGTTACTTACTGCTTGCGTTAATTGCAGTAGAAATTTTACAAGTGATGAGCGTTTTTGTTCGGCCTTGGGTAGTGAAATATATTTTAGATTCGGGCTTTCAACACATTGCTGGAAAAATGGCATTGAATCAGCCTGTTTTATTCATTGCGATTAGCATTTTAACTTTGAGTTGGATTTGTCGTTTTGCTTTAGCGGGCGTATCAAAATATCTTTCAGGCCGAGCAGCTTTGAAAGTGATTAATGGTTTAAGACGTTCGTTATTTCAGCATATCCAAAGTTTAAATATTGGTTATTTTGATCGTACCAAGGCTGGCAGGATTATTTCACGGGCCGATCGTGATGTTGAAACGCTAGAGCCTGTTTTAATACAAGGGCCACCAGAGTTACTTTCGACAATTTTGCGTTGTGGATTAGCTTCAGTACTTCTTTGGCATATCTATCCACCATTTTTCTGGTGCTTATTTGCGATGCTACCCATTTTATTTGGTATGACCGCTATTTTTAAAAAGTCATCACAAAAACATTGGGGACGAGTTGCGGAGGAACGCAGTCGATTTACTGCTCATTTGGTTGAAACAGTAAATGGAGCAAAAATCATTCAGCAGTTAAATTACACTGAAACCAATCAATCTCGTTATCAAGAATTATTAAAAGACTTTAATAATTCTATTATTTATGGCAGCAAGCGGACCAGTTGGTTTGCTCCCTTTACAGGTTTGCTTTCGACTCTAGCTACTGCCGGATTCATTGTGATTGGCAGTTATGCTTATAGTGACGGCATGATTAGTATAGGGCAATTTGCAGAGAGTATTTTCTATGTATTTTTATTCTTAGCGCCCTTACAGGAACTGACCGATCTATTTGAGCGCTATGCCAATGGGGCGGCATGTGCGCAGCGAATATTTTTACTTTTAGACACTCAGTCTACGATTCAAGAACAACCGAATGCTGTGAAACTCGAACAGTTGAATGGTCATATTCGATTTCAGTCGGTAGATTTTGCCTATACTTACAAACCTGTTTTACAAAACTTTAATTTGGACATTGAAGCTGGAAAAATAATTGCGATTGTAGGCCCAACTGGACATGGCAAAAGCACCATGGTTCAGTTGCTAACTCGATTTTATGAACCCCAGCAGGGTGGAATTTTTCTAGACCGTTATCCAATACAGAGTATTCATCTCGCAAGTTTAAGACAGCATGTGAGTATTGTTTTACAAGATAATGTTTTATTTAGTGGATCTATTTTAGATAACTTACGTCTAGTTCAACCTGATGCTTCAGATCAGAAACTTATCCAAGTTATTGAAGAGTTAGGGGCAGACGAGATATTGCAACAACTGCCGCAAGGCTATTTCACCGAAGTGGGAGCGCTTGGTAAAAATCTTAGTCATGGACAAAGGCAACTTGTTTGCTTAGTTCGTGCTTATTTGGCAAACCCCAAAATATTAATTCTAGATGAAGCCACCTCTGCAATCGATATTTATACCGAGCAAAAAATACAATATGCGCTCAGACGCTTATGCCAAAATAGAACATGTATTGTCATTGCACATCGGCTGAGTACCATTCGTGAGGCCGACAAAATTGTAGTGATTGAAAATGGCCATGTCGTAGAAGAAGGTTCGCATGAGCAGTTAATACAGCAACAGTCGGCTTACTTTCAGTTATATCAGTCATATTTACAAAACCAACTTATTTAAGCGATTTGCAAATTTCACAACTGTAGTTTTATAAACATTTTTTTGAATCATTGTTTAAATTTAAACAATGATTCTTTTATTTAATCTTCCTAATATATTGATAATAAATAATAAAAGATTTGGCATCGGCTTTGCTATATCGGTCTAGATCGTTAAGGAAGCTAATATGCATACATATTTTTCTCAATTCATTCTTCACTCCTCAATTTTTGCACTGAGTACACTCACTGCCTCAATTACTTTGGCAAATGATCAAAAGAATTTGCCAGAGAAAGAGGATGCCATCACATTACAATCTGTGGTTGTCACAGGCTCTAGACGAGCAATCAGTAGCTCTCTTGATGCGCCTGCACCCGTTGATATTTTAACTGCTAAAGAGTTACAAGAGACTGGTGCAACTGATCTTGCAGCAGCATTAACACGGCTGTCTCCTTCAGTGACTTTACCGAGTTCTCCAGCAGGTGGTTTTGGGGCATCGGTTCCGCCAAGTATTGCACTTAGAGGATTATCTGCTGATCAAACTCTAATTTTAATTAATGGAAAACGTCGTCATACATCCGCTTATTTCACCCGCCAAGCCTATGCAGGTGGAAGAGGCGCAGCGGTAACTGACCTAAGTTTAATTCCAGTGAGCGCGATCGAGCGTATAGAAATCTTGCGGGATGGTGCTGCGGCACAATATGGTTCAGATGCAATCGCCGGTGTCGTTAATATTATTTTGAAATCACGAGATCATGGAGGTGGCATAAGCTATCAAACGGGTGGCTATACTCAAGGAGATGGTGAACAACATAAAGTTAATCTTTGGAAAGGTTTTGCGCTCCCTAATG
This sequence comes from Acinetobacter sp. ABJ-A23_2, assembly GCF_044538765.1. Classification (NCBI taxonomy): domain Bacteria; kingdom Pseudomonadati; phylum Pseudomonadota; class Gammaproteobacteria; order Moraxellales; family Moraxellaceae; genus Acinetobacter; species Acinetobacter sp. ABJ-A23_2. Next base: position 4,507 of record NZ_JBIUCP010000056.1, on the reverse strand, counting down.
ATGGTGCATTGACGGTTGCATTAGATTTAGGCAAACGTGAAGCGGCAAGTAACACGGCACCTGATACGCGAACTTTTTATGATGGTTCAACCAAGGCTCAATATACAGAACAAAATACACCCTATAGAACTTGGAAATTTGGCTCCCCCGAACAAAAAGATCAAATCAATGTGACTGCCAATCTAGATTTACCTTTGACAGATGACGTTGCACTTTATGGTTTTAGTAGCTATGGACACCGTAAAACAATAGGGGAAAACTTTTATGAGCCTCCAACAACCAAAACCGTACTGAATCAATCCAGCTATTTTAAAGAACGTTATCCAGATGGACGCTCACCATTAAGCTTAGTCACTGTAGATGATTTTGCAACGACAGTTGGAGTTAAAAAAGGGGAGCAGAAGTCAGGTAAATATGATCTTTATGCAACCTATGGACAAAATAAAGTCAGCACAGAACAAGGCAATGGCATTAATCCAAGTTACGGGCCAAATTCTCCTTCAAACTATGACTTGGGTGAAAATATTTTTTCACAATTAAATACAGGGCTAGATTACAGCCGTGCTATTGCAATTGACTGGTTAGCAAGCCCACTCACGTTATCTACAGGGGTTTTATATCGTTGGGAGCAATATAAGCAAAATGCTGGTGATCCGATTGCCTATACCCGCGGTCCATATTTCAATCCAAGCACAACTTTAGGCGTTGGTGTCCCAGGAATATATGCCGGAATTACAGATCAAGATGAACGAAAAATTAGCCGCGATGTTTACGGTATCTACCTAGATTTAGAAGCAGATATTATTAAAGACTTGAATGTCGGAGCAGCAGTCCGGAGTGAAAAATATTCAGACTTTGGTTCGACAACGAACGGGAAAATATTTGCTAAATATGATGTATCACCTAAATTTACGGTACGTGGTTCAGTAAATACAGGCTATAGAGCACCGTCATTGGCACAGCAGGGCTATTCGGCTTATAGCGTACAAACAGTGCAGACCCCTTCAGGTTGGCAAGATGTTCAACAAAGAACTTTAGTTGCAGGAAGTGAGGCGGCTTTACTCATTGGCGGAACTGCTCTTAAACCTGAGAAATCGACGAATTATTCTTTAGGTTTTGTTTGGAAGCCATTTGTTAATACATCAGCAACTTTAGATCTTTATCAAATCGATATTAAAAATCGTATTTTGCTTTCAGACAATATTACTGGAAGTGTAATTACCAATGCTTTTTCAAATACACCGTATTCGAATATTGCCAATGTAGCGTTCTTTAATAATTTACTAGATACACGTACTCAAGGCTTAGAGCTCGCGCTTAAGCATGATTTAAACCTTGAACAATATGGCAAGTTAAATCTGAACCTTGGTCTGGCCTATAACAAAAATGAAATTACCGAAACTCGAGATTCTATTACTGCAAAAGGTGAACGAATTCCTGTTTCAAGCATTGCAGGACGAAATACACAAAGCCTCATTGAGTCTGCTGCACCAAAAACAAAGCTAACGCTTGGCGCACTTTGGTCAAATCAAGCTTGGAGCGTGAATACGGCTGTCCGTCGCTACGATAAATGGACCACTTTAAATAATACCAATACTGCACTAGACCAAACCTTTGACCCTCAGTGGATTGCAGATTTGGATATTGGCTACAAAGCGGATGCATTCGTGAAAGGCCTGAAATTCAATTTAGGGGCGATCAACTTATTTAATAGCCATCCTGATCAAGCCAAAGATTCTTCAGTCGGCAACATTGTCAAATATAGTTTTAATGCGCCTGAAGGAGCATTTGGAACGTATTTATATGGCCGCGTAAGTTACGAATTTTAAATCAAAAATGATGAGACAGTTTTTTAAGGTAAATAACAATGCAACATACTTTTTTATCAACTTTATGCAAGTTTTCTTTAATCACAACGATGTTAACTTCTAGTTGTTTGGCCACCGCTCAACAAGCTCCTGCGCCTGAAGATAAATATGGAGATGGCCGAGTTTCCGAGTTTTATACATGGAAATCAGCTATTCCTGAACAGGCAGGAAAATTATTAAAAACTGAAGCGATTCATAATCCTTATATTCGTTTAGCAAATGACAGTCAGGCTATTCGAATTCTCTATAGTTCTACGAGTGGTAAAGATAGCAAAACACCTATAGTGGTTTCAGGAAGTATTCACTTACCAAAAGGAACTCCACCAAAAGAAGGTTGGCCAGTGGTGTTATGGGCGCATGGTACTGTAGGGTTGGCAGATGCTTGTGCACCATCTTGGAGTGGACGATCATACCGAGATGTACAATATTTAAATCGTTGGCTTAAAGAAGGATTTGCTGTTGTTGCCACAGATTATGAAGGGTTAGGTGTTGCAGGACCGCACTTGCTAATTAATAACCCAATGCTAGCCTATAGTATTTTAGATAGTGGTAGAGCTGCTTTAAAAACTAAGTTGCCACTTGCTAATAAGTTTGTGATTGTTGGCCAATCACAAGGAGGCGCTGGGGCTGTTGCGGCTTCTTCCTATTCGGCAACGTACGCACCTGACTTAAATATTAAAGGTTCAATTGGTACAGGCGTGATTTATCAAGATCCTGAAGCGACGCCTGAAAAAAATCAGTTAAAGTTAAATCCTTACGAAGTCAGCCCATCACTGGCTTATGGCATCTATAGTTTTTTAGTGACACAAAGTTTATATCCAGAAATTAAAACAGAAGATATTTTCACACCTGAAGCAGCGCCTTTAGTTGAACAAGCAAGAAATGCATGCTTAACAAGCTTTATGGGGGATATTCAAACTGCGGGTCTTTCGCCAGCACAAGCATATAAACCTAATCCGCCGGCAAGCTATAAAAAGCTGCAAGAGAAACAGTCAAATGTTTATGGTTATTACCCTACATTAAAAATCAGTCATCCATTATTTATTGGGACAGGGGCAAATGACCGAACTCCAGATGCTCGTTCTCAAATGAAGCTAGTGGCAGATGCTTGTAAAGCCGGTACAATAGTCGAAGGTCATTTGTATCATGGCTTAGGACATAGCGAAACTGTTAATGCCTCCTTAAAAGATTCAATTCCGTTTGCTAAAAAGGTGATTGCGGGAGAGAAAATTCAGGCTATTTGTAAACCTGACTTGCAATAAAAGATGGAATAAAGATTTTCTCACTGAAGAAAATCTTTATTAAAAAAAGCCGCTTTCAAGGATATTGAATAAGCGGCTTTTTGCTTTAAATGTTTAAGCGATTTGTTTTAATCTTGTGGCTGCCTCTTCACGTACAGCGGGGATAATATAACGACCATAATCGACCGTATCATAGATCGGATCGTAGCCCCGATTTAAGAAAGTCGTCACCCCTAAATCTACATAATCGAGTAATGAGGCAATAATGGTGTCTGGTGTACCAACTAGGGCAGTCGTATCGCCATAAGCTCCTACAGCAGTTGCGGTTGGCATCCATAATGCGCGGTCATGTCGATCACCTTGCTGGGCTGCTGCTAATAAGCGCTGTGAACCGATGCCTTTGATTTTATGTCCCGACAATGTGCCGTTATTTTGAAAAGTTGGATTATTTTGAATATCTGCAAGAATCTGTTCTGCTCGTTGCCAAGCAAGTTCTTCGGTTGCACCAATAATAAGACGTACAGATAAGCTAACAGGAGGCTGCGGTTTATTGGCTTTTTCTGCTGCGAGCTTCAACTTAGTAATTTGCTCTTTTACTCCAGCCAGTGGCTCACCCCAAAGTGAATACAGGTCTGCATGGCGGACTGCAATATCATAAGCGATGTCTGATGAACCACCGAATGAAATCGGGATTGTACCGTTGACAGGCTTTAACGGGCAAAAAGCATTATCTAACTTAAAGTATTTACCTTCATAGCTAATCGGTTGATCACTTTTCCAAAGTTTCTGGATGATATCTAGATATTCACCCGTCCGTTCATAGCGCTGAACTTTATCAACAATATAATCGCCTTCTTGAGGCTCCGCTGTAATTCCGGTAATTGCATGTAAACGGATTCTTCCACCACCTGTAGTATGGTCAAGCGTAGCAAAAGAACGTGCAGCTAGATTTGGAGTGAGGAGTGCAGGACGATGGGCAATCATGAATCCAAGACGTTCTGTATGTTGGGCAAGGTATGCTGCGATTTGTGCACTGTCTGGGCTGGTTGGCCCGCTAGCAATTAAGACTTTATCAAAACCCGCATATTCATGTGCCCGTGCGTGGTAACGTAGATATTCAAGGTCAATTTTATGGCCAATTCGTGTTCCTTTGGTTTCAGACCATTGGTTAGGGAAAACCATACCTACAAATTCGATGCTCATTATTAAACCTATTTTGTGGATTTTAAATGAATGAGCAAAATAAATGCCAAACTTTATACCTATATAAATCAAATATAGGAATGGATTATAATTTTTTAGAGTGTTTGGATTTAATCAAAAACACAACATTGTGTTTGAGAAGCAACATATCATAAAAAAAGAATTGTGTTTATTTTTAATTTATAAGAGAAAATA
>NZ_JBIUCP010000055.1:0-21487 GCF_044538765.1 Acinetobacter sp. ABJ-A23_2 | reverse complement strand
TTCTAATTTCATGGTTTAGAATGCCTTTTTTTAAATAGTACTTACAGGCTGGATAATGATCAAAATTGATACCTTTGATACTATGCAAATAAAGAAGTCCTTTACCACACTAAAAGGACAAGAAAGAATAAAGCAAATCTTAAAAAATGCTGAGCTAGTTTTTCTTACTAAAGGTTATTCTGGTTTTAGTATGCGAGGAGTTGCCGCTCAATCAAATATTAGTTTAAGTACCTTGCAGCATTATTTCCAAAATAAAGATATTTTATTAAAGGCTTTACTCGATAAATTAATTTGCGACTACATACAGCGTATAGAAATTTTAATCAACTTAAATGCAAATGAACCACCCTTGCATCGTTTTATGAATATTATCACTAATATAATATATGAAATAGAACAACCGGTCATTACGCATACATTTAAAGAGGTATTTTCTATTTCAGACCACTTACCCTATGTATATGAATCTTTGTCAATGATACAAAAGTATAATTTTGAACTTATATATAAAATCATCCTTCCTATTCATAATGAAATATCATCAGAAGAATATAAAGAAAGAGCTATAATTATAATTACACAGCTTAACGGTTATTTAGTTCAACATTCAAACAAAAATACAGATGAATGCTATAAACAATTTCTAAGAAATATACTTTTAAAAAATATATCAAGATTAGTTAGTGAACCATAAAATTAAAAACATAGGAGCATTTCTCCTATGTTTTTAATATAAAACTTTCCTATCTTATTCCTACATTACTGTTAAAAAATAACCATAAGAAATGATTGAAAAATAAGCTCATCTTATTTTCTGTTGAAGAATAAATTAAATCAAAACATAATAGTCGCAATGATCAAAATTGAAATTTCAAACTTTTAGAGACTCTTAATGAATAATGCTAAAGCATTAAAATTTATAAGCTTTGTGCTCGCTTTTTTATGGATTTATCAAGGACTCATTCCTAAACTAATTTTCATTAACTCTGATGAAATATTTGTATGGCAAACCATCGGACTTTCTTTTGAGTATGCAAAACTTGCTGGGCGCGCCAGCGGTATAGCTGAAATTATTTTTGGTTTATTGTTTCTTTTTTCTACTCATAAATATATTCACTATTTAAGTATTTTAGGTTTATTCGGCTTACTGCTCTTAATTGGTGTTTTAAAGCCATCTACACTTATCTCGCCTTATAACCCTATCGTAATGAATATTTCGATGATAAGTTTATCAATGATCTATTTGCTTTTATTAAAAGAGCAAACAACTCATTTTCATAAAACTGCTCAATAGCGTTAAGTTTTTAAAAAATTATAGAGATTTCAATGAGTTTATCTAGTCGTGAAGTTGGCTGTGTAGTTATCACTGGAAGCACAAAAGGTATTGGTTTAGCACTCGCTCACGCTTTTTTAGAGCTGGGATGTTCAGTTGTCATCGCTGGACGGAACACCGAGCATCTTCACCATGCTCTTTCTCATTTAGAAACTCATTTCAATAAAGAAAAATTTATAGGTCTATGCTGTGATGTGACACAAATTGCGGATGTACAAGCTTTATGGGATGGAGCAATTCAACATTTTGGACAAGTCAATGTGTGGATTAATAACGCAGGCAGCTGCCACCCAACGAAAGAGTTTATTAACCTTCAGCCAGATGAATTAAATGCAGCCATTTCGACGAATATTTTGGGCACAATGCTTGGTTCTCAAGTGGCTCTAAAAGGCATGCTCAAACAGGGTTATGGTCAAATTTTTAATATGGAAGGTTGGGGAAGCAACGGCGAATGGAGTGCTGGAATGACTCCTTACGCAACCACCAAACGAGCGGTTAGTTATTTTAGTAAAGCGCTTTATAAAGAGACTAAGTCGACCTCTATTTTAACTGGCACTCTTAGTCCCGGTATGGTGGCAACCGACTTGTTAGTTTCATCTTGGACTAATGGAAATATTCAAAACTGGAAAAAGATGAAGCGCTTATTTTTCTTTGTAATTGACCCACCAGAAGTTGTTTGTGCGTATTTAGCAAAACAAATTATTCAAAACACAAAAACCAACCGACGCATCGCGTGGATTACACCGTGGAAGCTTTTTCTTAGATTTTTACAGCCTTATTACTGGCGCAGAAACCCTGTTAAAGGCACGGCGTTAGAGCATCTCTAGGTTGGTTTAATATGGTTAACCATCTAACTTCACTAAAGTAAGACGGTTTGATTGATAGGCACCCGTATCAATATAAAAGCAGTTATTTCGCTTAACCATAGTTTCAACAACAGTATGGCCTAAATAAACTTCATCAATATTTTGAACGGTGCCGTAATCTTTACTATTTTTTATTCGGGACCTGCCCCACAGAACATCGGCATAAGTTAAAAATGTATGGGTTACGTCCGAATTTTTCGCTTCAACGCGAGCTTTCAGGGCATTCCAATCATCGAGTTGAATATCGCCATGAACAATACCAATCTTTTTTCGGCGTGTATGCAGCTCAAGCATTATGGGGAGCTTTTTTAGCTTCGCAACAATTTGGTTTCTTGCAGTAATCTCTAGTGCATAGAACCATTCACCGCCATACTTTTCATGAATTTTACGGAAGAAGGAATTATAGTTACCTTGAATACATAGTTCTTCATGGTTACCTCGAACCATCGTAAACCACTTATTTTCTATAAGCTCAAGGCATTGGTAACTCTGCGGCCCTTTATCGACTATATCACCGACACTAATTAATAAATCTTGCTCAAAATTAAAGTTAACTTTTGCAAGTTCTTTCATTAAAAGTGAATAACAACCATGTATATCACCCACTACATATATATTTTGATATTTTAAATCAGCATTTTGAATGACCATGCACATCTCTTTCATGGTTTAAACTTTATTTTCACCATGTTGAGCAAAAGCTTTAATTTCACTTCGGATCAGAATATGTCGCGATGGAAAATAAAACCGATAAGCCAACTCATAAGTTTCAAATAAAGCTAGATCAGATTGATGAGTTGCCCAATAGTAAGCCGTCATACCCTTCTCTTTCCTAAGACTTAAATAGTAAGGAACATCGAAGTTATTCGAAACAATCATAAAACTCATCGTATTTGGTCTAGCTATTTAGTTCTGCTGTGTAGCGTTAGCTTTAATTGAATCTAACGAATGTAAAATCGGAGCCAACATAGATTCAGCAATTTTCATGGCTTCTGTCTCAGATTTATTGGAAATGGCTTGAACGAGTTCGCTATGTATTTGCTGATTTGGGTCAGGTAAATTTTTATTGGTGACTAACTCTAAAGTGTATTGATAGCTTGAGTTTAAGAAATACTCATAGGTTGCTTGCAAGGCTTTATTATGAGTTGCCTTAGCAATTGCCAAATGCAGTTTTTTATCACTTAACATGAAGTTCGCAACATCTTCTTCATTTGTTCTAGCTCTATTTTCTAAGCACTCCATAACTTCACGCATGTCTTCAGGCGTACTGTGTCGAGCAGCCAATTTTGCAATCTCAATTTCTAATAAACATCTCACTTCTAGGTGTTCATATAAATCAGAATGATGAATGGAATTAATCACAATCGAAAAATCATTTTTTGTTCGTACAAAGGTACCAAGCCCCTGTTTGACCTCTAAAACACCTAAATATTCTAAAATTTTAATTGCTTCACGAATGGTGTTTCGGCCTACCCCTAAACCTTGCACAAGCTCGGGTTCAGTTGGAATTTTCTCGTCTACTTTCCACATGTCATTTTTAATATTCTGACGTACAACGTGAATCACTTCGTCTACGAGAGATCTTTTTTGGATTTGCTCAATCATTAAAATTGGTACTAGCAAGCTAAAACATACGGTGATACTATCATCCTATGTTTAATTATTCAAATTCTCTTTCATGCATTTTTAAAGGTTGAGCTCATGGAATTAAGTCAGACAATTTCAAATCTTATTTTTGAAATCCAAAAGCTTACTCAGGCCGTCGAAAAGATTTCTAAAAGCCAAGAAATTTCGGTAGATGTCTTAGATGAGGCGATTGCCTTTAGATGGGAAAGAGAAAATAACAAAGGTTCACTCATTGCTATTCGCAAGCCTCAACTCATTTCGTTTAATCATCTGTGCAATATCGACAACCAGCTCACCAAAGTGAAGTTAAACACCGAGGCTTTTGCAAAAGGATTATTGGCAAATAATGTACTCATGACTGGCTCACGTGGCACAGGTAAGTCTTCTATTGTAAAAGCCTGTTTAAATGAATATCACCACTTGGGCCTTCGAGTAATTGAACTTGAGAAAAAGTACTTAGAAGATTTACCAAAAATCATTAATTTACTGCAAGATCGTGACGAGCGCTTTATTATTTTCTGTGATGATTTGGCATTTGAAGCTGGCGACACAAGTTATGCAACTTTAAAAACCGTGTTAGACGGTTCATTAGCCACTAGCTCAGACAACACCCTCATTTATGCAACGTCAAATCGAAAGCATATGGTGGCCGAGTACAATAAAGATAATACCGAGTTAAATGTGGGTGAAAACGGCGAATTACGTCCTGGCGATAGCATTGAACAAAAGATTTCTTTGGCGGACAGGTTTGGTTTACAAATTAACTTCTATGGATTTAGCCAACAGGAGTATTTAAAAACTGTTCAATACTGGCTAAATGAATATAAATGGCAACAGCGCGAAAGCTGGGAAACAATTCAGTTAAAAGCTATTCAATATGCAACTCAACAAGGTAATCGTTCAGGAAGAATTGCCAATCAATTTGCCAAAATGATTGTGGGTCAAGAAATGCTGAGCGCAGCAGATTTAGCGGTTTAAGCTTTTCTGGTCACAAAATATTTTCAGTAAAAGTTCTTCTAAAGAGAGCTTTTACTGAAGTTTTAACTAATCAACACTTTCATTTTCTGAGGTATCTTCCTTATTTAAAATCCGCCCTTCTTGTTTTGGTCGAATCAATGGCGCCGTCGGTCTTGGATGATGAGTATGAGTATATTGCATACCTACCCCTGCATTTACGTCATCTGCTGCGATTTCAGTTTCAAAACGCTCATTATCTAAATCTCGAATTTCCTCGGTAATTCTTTCTACCTCGTCTTCATCCACACCAAGCTCTTGCAAAATCACGCCGCCAAACTTAATTGCAGATTCAAATGTTTCACGAATCATAAAGTCCACTTTTTGTTTGACTAAATGTAGTGAATGCTCACGGTCGTATGAGCGGACTAATAATTTCGCCAAAGGAAATTCATGGGTCACAAGTTCCACAATTCGATTGGTCGTTTCCTTGCTATCTACACACACCACAATCGCTTGTGCTGTTGCAGCGCCGGAAGCATGTAAAATATCTAGGCGACAGCCATCGCCATAATAAATTTTAAAACCAAATTTTTCGGCGTTTCGAATCATGTCGGTATTATTATCAATAATGGTGACATCGACACCTCTTGCTAACAATAATTGACTGGTGACCTGTCCAAAGCGCCCAAAACCGATCATTAAAACGCTACCACTTAGCCCGTCGGCAATATCGATGTTTTCTAGTGAAACCTTCGTTTTTGCTTGAGTGAAACGCTTAAAAATAATACCAACAATTGGGGTCAACACCATTGAAAACACAACAATCGCGGTTAAATTAGATTTAACAGTACTATCAATAACTTGTGCACTTAATGCAGCAGAGAAAAGTACAAAGGCAAACTCTCCACCTTGAGCCATAAGTAAAGCGCGATCCAATGCTTCTGTATGAGAGCTTTTCGTTACTCGGGCGACTATATAAATCATGAGCGCTTTGGCAAGCATCAGCGCAATTACACCACTTACAATCAGTTGCCAGTTTTGCGCAACCACTGATAAGTCCAGTGACATACCCACGCCAAGGAAAAAGAGGCCCAGTAAGATTCCTCGGAACGGTTCAATATCGGCTTCAATTTGATGTCTAAAGGTCGATTCAGATAAAAGCACACCCGCCAAGAAAGCACCCATTGCCATAGTCAAACCGCTGACTTGCATGAGTAATGCGGCACCCAACACAACCAATAAAGCGGCAGCAGTCATAACTTCTCGCGCTTTAGCAGCAGCCAAAAGTCTAAATAATGGGTTAAGTAACCAATACCCAGCCGCAATAAGCCCTGCAATTGCGAGTAAACCAATTCCTATGCTTTCTAGACGTACCGCTGTGCTTTCGACCACATGATTTGGTGCCATAAAAGCGACAATAGCCAGCAAAGGTACAATCAATAAATCTTCAAAAAGTAAGATGGCTACAATTTTTTGTCCTCGGGGTTGTATCAAATCACCGCGGTCACCCAAGAGCTGCATCACAATGGCAGTCGATGTTAATACAAACCCTGCCGCACCAATAAAAGCAACCTGCCACGTAAAACCAAATAATAGCCCGACGCCAGTCAAAGCCAGCGCACAAATGATAATCTGTAGTGTACCAAGACCAAAAATTTCGCGCCTCAGACTCCATAAATGTGATGGTTGCATTTCCAAACCAATCACAAATAGGTACATCACAATTCCTAATTCGGCAATATGCAAAATTGCGGTGGAATCTTGAAAAAAAGCAAAACCAAATGGGCCAATAATTAGACCCGCAATTAAATAACCTAATACTGAACCTAAACCAATACGTTTAAAAATAGGGACTGCAATAACAGCCGCTGCCAATAAAACTACGGGGGCAACCAAGCTAATTGAATGTGCTTCTGAGCTCATACATTTCTCTTTTTATTTATCTGCAATTTATTCTAAGTGAAACGAGCTTTGGGGGCGATTATTAGTTTTGAGAAAAAGTGTCCTAAAAATAAAATGGCTTAAATCACCCAAAATTGAAAATTAAGCCTATATGTATAAAAAATATCTATTCATCTTAATATTCATAAACAAGCACCCAAAAAAAAGCCCTTACGGGCTTTTTTTGATTAAACAATGAACTTCAACATGAGCTGAATCACTGTCGCATTAATTAAATCGACAAAGAATGCACCACAAAGTGGAACAATTAAAAAGGCCTTATGCGATGGCCCATACATGTTAGTAATGGCTTGCATATTTGCTACTGCTGTTGGTGTTGCACCCATACCAAAACCACAGTGGCCTGCTGCTAACACTGCCGCATCGTAGTTTTTGCCCATAATGCGGAACGTCACAAATGCTGCATATAAAGCCATCGTAATGGTTTGAGCACCCAAAATAACCACAAGCGGACCAGCTAGGTCGGCAAGTTGCCAAAGCTTTAATGAAAGCAATGCCATAGCTAAATAAAGCGACAAAGACGCATTACCAAAAACGTCAATCGCACGGTCGAAAATATCAATTTTCAACACGCTTTCTAAAATATTTCTTAAGATTACACCGCCACCGAGCGCCCAAACGAAAGTTGGTAACTCAAACCAAGTTCCCTTACTAAAGCCAGTCATAAATTCAGCAAATGCTAAACATGCTGCAAACATACCCAGCGTGGTAATTGCATTATCGGCAGTAATTAAACGAACTTGATGCGGGTTTTCAAACGGCGCAAGGTCATCTGAATTTTGTTCAACATGCGTATCGCGATGTTGGATTTCAGCATTAGTTTTAGGTTGAGCAAGGCTATAACGGTTAATGAGTAATTTGGCTAACGGGCCACCAATTACACCACCAATAATCAAACCAAAAGTCGCACTTGCCATACCCAGTGCTAAAGCACCCTGAATACCATGCTGACTTTCTAAGATTTCACCCCATGCACCTGCTGTACCATGACCACCCGTTAAAGTGATTGAACCTGCAATCAAACCAATCAGTGGGTCTAGGCCCAATAAAGTCGCAAGGCTCATACCAACAGCATTTTGCACAACAATAAATGAGGCCACACAGATTAAGAAGATGACTAAAGCAGTACCACCTTCTTTAAGCTTCATAAAATTGGCACTTAAACCAATTGAAGCAAAGAACACGAGCATAAAGCTGGTTTGTAATTCGCTACTAAAAACAATGCTGTACCCCCACAAAGTGTGGACAAGTAAAGAAACTACAGCAGCAACCAAACCACCCGCTACAGGTTCAGGGATATTATAACGTTTTAAAAAATCAATCCGATTGACAAGAAAGCGGCCCAACAATAAAACAATGACCGCCGAAATTAGCGTATAAAAACCATTAAATACAAATTCCATATATATTACATAGACTACTTTCTGATTACATTCCTAATCGATTGTAAAATAATTATATTTTATTTTTGAATATTTAAAAAAAACACAAACAAACTTTACAAAATCCCTCTTTATTTAAGAATACCTAAATAAATCAAACTATTATTTTGAGTATTTAGTAAAAAATTATGATGTACTCTCTCTTAAATTTCGATATTGTTTCGGAGTCTGATTGGTCCAACGTTTAAATGCCCGCGTAAAATGTGTGACTTCGGAATAACCCAGTTTCTCAGAAATATAAGAAATACTATATTCATGATGATTCAATAATTTCTTTGCATATCTTTCTCTAACTTGGTCTACTAAAACCTGAAAAGTAACTCCCTCTTTCGCTAACTGGCGTTGTAATGTTCTTTCAGTTAAATGCAATTTTTCGGCAACATCTTTCATTTTAAAGAAGCCTTCTACTTCATCAAAAAGTAACTCACGCACTAAAGCTGTCAATGGATGTTTTTCACCACGTTTAGCAGCTAACTTGTTTAAATCATGCTTACACTGTTCACGAGCTAAACGAGCGGCTAATGGATCAGCCATAATTAACTGCAGAGCCAAGAAAGTTTCAGAAAAAACCAAACGGTTGAATGGCTGATTAAATTGAATCTCACATGGCAATAATTCTTGAACTTGTTCCAAGAAAGCAGGTTCTGGGTAATTTAATTCGGCTTTTATTTCTAATTTTTGTCCGGTAATGGCATTCGACATTTGAGCAAAGCCCACCATTAAAAATGTCATCCCGACAATACCCATTTTAAAGTTTGTCATGGGTTGATCTAAATATAAAAAAGCTAAATCGTTTTCTATTTCAAGACGTGGTTTTAAAGCTGGACAACGTAGGCCAATGAACTGTTCCATGACATTTAAAGCTTCACCCAAATTTTGTGAAACCATTGCAGCAAGACCAACCGAACCATGACAAGACACGGTCATTTGCAAGCCAAGATAGATACCTAATGCAGGCTCATTGGTCAGTTCGACTGCTCTATTCAGAAGATTATTAAAAATATTGAAATCTAAATACCAAAAGGGTTCCAACAGTTGCTCAACAGAAACTCCGCTTCCTTCCAAGAGTTCTTCGGGAGATACATTTAGCTTTTGGACGACATCAGCCATAAGGCTGACATAGGTTCCAGGTAAAGACGGATTCACAATACGCTCTCTTTATTTTTCTCGATAAAATGTCGTGAAATGGTCAAAACTGTCATTTCAAGAACTATGACACATATTTCAGATTCGGCATAGTACCTCTTACTAAGTTGCCGCATTTTTATCCACTTTGTACAGGATAAAAATCTAATAAAGATTGGTGAAATATGAAAGCTCTGGTTACTGGTGGTGCTGGTTTTATTGGTTCCCACATTGTACGTACTTTACTCAATGAAAATTACGAAGTACGTGTACTGCATTTGCCTCAAGAAAAATTAACCAATTTAGAAGGGTTAGATGTTGAGTTAATTGCAGGCGACATTACCGACCCAGCAAAAATGGATGAAGCAGTAACGGGTTGTGATTTGGTTTTTCATACTGCCGCAATTTATGCCTTATGGCTTCCGAAGCCTGAGCTTATGCGCAAAGTCAATGTTGAAGGAACACGAACCGTACTCAATGCTGCAAAAAAGGCTGGTGTTAAACGTGTTGTTTATACCAGTACAGGCGCATGTTTTGCAGGTCAACCCAAAGGCATTCAGGCCACCGAAACAAGTCCATTTGCTTTAGGCGCGACTGGAGATGCATACGTTTTAACAAAATTTGAAGCACATCAGGTTGCCTTACAGTTTGCCGCGGGCGGCTTAGATATTGTGATTGTCTGCCCGACAGGTCCAATTGGCCCTCAAGATATTGCCCCAACCCCAACAGGAAAACTTTTACTCACCATCGCTACCATGCCTGCCCTTGCTGTACCGGGTGCAATTAACAATATGGTTGATGTACGCGATGTAGCAAAAGGCCATGTCTTGGCTGCGCAAAAAGGTAGAAGTGGTGAAACCTATATTTTAGGTAATCGAGATCTTGACGGCGTAGCGATGGCAAAAACAGTTCATCAGCTCTTAGGCATCTGGCGCCCAGTAATGACCATTCCAAGTGTAGTTGAAGGCGTCTCATCTCAACTTGCGGGCCATGCAGCTTTGTGGGTAACAGAACATATTACTCATAAAGCTCCCCTTGTGACGCCTTCAGCAGCCAAAATCGGTCAGCTCGGCACCTCATTTAATTGTACAAAAGCCATTCAAGAGCTTGGACTTCCTCAAACGCCCGTTGAAATTGCAGTACGTGATGCATTGCAGTGGTTTGCAGCCAATGGTTACGTCAAATCTCGTAGCTTGATCAAAAAAATTGAGTCAATTTCGATCTGATTTAAGTAGGCAGGATTCTACTATGAGCACATTTATTGATCATCATATTGTTGCACGGAAAGTACAGTTTGATTTTTCTCAAACGCCTCGTCATTGGGTTCCAAACGATGTGTTAACGACACATGTACTGAACAGCATGCATGTTCTTTTACCTGCTGTTGAACACTGGTTTTGTCGCCTTGCAAACAAAACGTTGCCCTATGTTGAAGATAAAAACCTGAAAGCAGATATCCGTGGTTTTATTGCCCAAGAAGCGGCCCATGCCAATGCACATAAAGGTGCAGAGATTTATTTTCAGACTCACGGCATAGATCCCACACCCTTTAAAGATTTTTTAAACTGGTTCTTTAAAGATGGCTTTATGGGCGACACGCCGTTTGGAATTTATGGTCCTTTTAAGCGTTATCCAAAACAGTGGCTCGCTTTTCGTATGGGCATTATTGCAGGGCTTGAACACTATTTCTGTTTCTTTGGTACATGGGCTTTAGATGCAGAAGGCCTAGAAGGTGCGGATCCAGCCATGCTAGATATTGTGCGCTGGCATGGTGCCGAAGAAGTTGAGCATCGCACAGTTGGCTATGATGCTTATCGAGCTTTAGCTGGAGACGGCGTTAAAGGCTATTTAGGCAGACAGCTCAGCATGGGGTTTGCTTTTGCTGCAATGGTTGGGTTCTGGCTCGGTTCAACGGTCTATCTTTGTCATCTCGATGGAACCAAAGAAGCCCAAAAAATTGCTAAAAAAAATCCATTGGCTTTAGTTTGGTTATTTCAAAAAACTGCAAAGAAAAAGAAAAGCTTACCTGATCTCGGCATGATTTTGACTGCTTTAAAAGGATGGAGCAAATTGAGCTATCACCCTGAACATGATGGTGATGTCGAAAAAGCTTTAGCTTATTTAGCTCAATCGCCCGCCGCTCAGTTAGCCGCAGAGGCCTACGCCAAAGCGCTTTCTTCAAAATTGAAAAGCTGAGCAGTGCCATGATTCAAGTCGAGCAATTAACCTTAAGCCGTGATGGACTCACGTTGCATGGGACTCTATATGGTGAAGCTAATGCCTCTTTGGTAGTACTTATACACGGTTTCCCTGACACACCGCATAGCTGGGACCACATATACCCTTTACTTGTGAAAGCAGGCTATCAAGTTTTTGTCCCTTGGTTGCGTGGCTATACCCAAGACTCTGTAAATCGGCAGGCACATTACGGTCTCGCCTCTGCTCTAGCAGATTTAGCAGCTTGGTTAGAACTTTTAAAAGCAAAAGGACACTTAAAAAATAAAGCTCACCTCGTAGGACATGACTGGGGAGCTGCAATCGCAATGAGCTTTGCAAGTAGGCAACCCAAAGCTTTGCATAGCATGAGTTTGTTGGCTGTTCCCCCAATTCCAAATTTTAAGGATGTTTTTAAAGCCTTACCTAATTTTCCACGTCAGCTCTACATGTCTTCTTATATGTTGCTCATGCAATCAAGATTTGCTGAACAGGTGCTATCTCGTAATAACGCAAGTTTTGTAGAAAAAATTTGGCGTAAATGGTCACCTACTTGGAAATTTACTGAGTCAGATTTTTCACCTACCCGCGCGGCTTTTCAAAATCCCGATATTGCTTGGGCAGCTACCCGCTATTACCACAACTTATTTGCAATTTTAAATTCGGACAATCTCAGAGCAAATCGGCATTTATTAAGTCCAGTCACCACACCCACACTGGCCTTAGCCGGTTTGGACGATGGTTGTATGAATATACGGCTACATCAAGCTTTAGCCCAGACATCTTATTTCCCGCAAGGAATTGAGAGTGTCTACGTTCCCGGCTGCGGTCATTTTTTACAAGCTGAACAACCCAACATTATCGCTCAGTACTTAATTCAACATTTTCAGAAGACTGATCGCTCCACTTAAGGCTGTACGCAACTCTATCAGCCAAGTCATTTATACTTTATTTCAGGATTTTTCTATGAATAAATTAGTCAAACCCTCTACCCCAACTCAACTTGTAGATGTACTTATTATTGGAGCTGGTCCCTCAGGTTTAAGTACTTGCATCAAGTTAAAAGAGCAAGGAATTAAAAACGTTGTCATTTTAGATATGGCTAGCCGTATTGGTGGCACATGGGCATTAAATGATTACCCGGGCCTATTTTGTGACGTACCGAGTGAAATGTACTCTCTGGGATATGCGCCAAATCCAAACTGGTCACGAACCTATGCGCCTCAAGCCGAAATTCGACAATATTTAGAAGATGTGGCTCACAAATTTGAGATTGTGAATCAGATTAAACTTAACACCGAGGTCACTCATGCCGAATGGGATAATGATTTAAATCGCTGGCTCATTAGCACACGTGATGGTAAAAAATATAGTGCAAAAATCTTTGTACCTGCGACAGGTTTTATTGGCGAAGCAAAAATGCCGAGCTTCCCGGGTCAAGAAAAGTTTAAAGGTACTATGTTTCACTCAGGTAAGTGGAATCATGAGCATGATTTAACAGGTGAAAAAGTAGCTGTGATCGGTAGCGGCGCTTCAGCTATTCAGTTTTTACCAGCCATTCAACCTAAAGTTGGTCATCTTTATAGTTTCCAACGTACGCCGTCATGGGTTTTACCAAAACCGGACTTTGCCGTTCCAAACATTGTAAAAGTTACTTTTAAAAAAGCGCCAATTTTAGAAAAGATTATTCGTGAAAGTGCGTTGTGGAGTCTAGAACCCTCACTTCCTATTTTCATGAATGAAAATATTATGAGAAAACTGCATGCCTTAGGAAAGTTAAACATCTTTTTAGGTGTTAAAGACCCAGAAATGCGTAAGGCATTAACACCTACACATACCTTAGGTTGTAAGCGTCCAATGTTTTCTAATAACTGGTATACGGCTTTAGCCAAACCGAATGTGACTGTCCTCTTTCAGGGCTTGTCTCATATCACTGAAAATGGTGTAGTCGGTGAAGACGGCAAAGAAATTAAAGTAGATACCATTATTTTTGGTACTGGCTATGCTGTCGCAGAACCCGCAATTTATAAAATTATTAAAGGTGTAGACGGCCGCAGTTTAAGCGATGTGTGGCAGCGTCAACCGCGTGCATACATGGGCATGTCAATTCACGGTTTCCCTAACATGTTTATGATGTTAGGACCGAACTCACAAAACACCGTGGGTTCAGTCATGTGGACCGCTGAGCAGCAATCCGTTTATATCGCAAAAATGGTGAAGTTAATACAGCAGCAACGTCTGGACCGTATTGAAGTCAAAGCAGATGTTCAAAAACGTTTTAATGACCGTATAGATAAACGATTGGCTAAAATGCCGGTAAGACCCGATGTTTGTAAAAGCTATTATCTAGATGATGCAGGTCGTAACCATATTATTTGGCCCGAATTTGGTTTTGTGATTAAACATAAACTGCATCACGTCAATTTGAAAGACTACGACGCCACAACCAAAGTAATTAAAGTGGTCGCTTAATAAACCCATTCAATCTAAGTAAAAAAAAGATCAAGATACCGAAGTATCTTGATCTTTTAATAAGTACGAATTAAAAACCAAATAATGAAGCAAGCCAGTTAAAGAAACTAAAAACAACATTATCGGTAGTTTGAGGTTCAGTTGTCGGCTGTGAAGTTGTTGGTGGATTTGTTACCGGCGGTTGAGTCGTTGGCTCTACTGACGGCGGTGTAGTTGGTGGTGTTACTGCTCCAGTTTGGTTTCCGGCTGCTGACCATTTCACCAATACATCATTGATTTGATGAGTATACTGACAGATTACAGCACCGTATTTATCAGTACCCGCAATACCGTTATTAATACCAATTAAAGTATTATCATCTGACAGCCAAGGTCCACCAGAATCCCCAGCATTCATAGAAGCGGTTGCCTTATAGTAAATCCCTCGTGCTAACGGTGAAGGACCTACATCTCGAATATTGACATATGAAGTGCCATATAAATTTTCAGGTAAGGCCGCACCCGTACTACTACGACCTAAATAAGCCGTTACATCACCACGCCCAATATTTTGCCTTGCTTCAGTTTGACTACATGCGGCTGGAATTTTGGCTACGGTTGCACCGCTATTATTATCAATAGGGTGAGATAGGCGTATTAAAGCGATATCTACATCGGGAATCTCAACCCAGCCTTCATCTTTCTTAAAAGATGCTGCTTGAACTTGAGATAAAAAACTCGCCCCATATTTCACCGTCCCACCAAGCGTATAGCCTTGATTCGCACTATCACCCCAAACTGCCGCCGTACAATGTGCTGCTGTTAAAACTACATCATTGCGAATTAATACTCCTCCACAAGTATTACCTGATGTCTGTGAGAAAAAAAGGAAAGGTTTGGTGACGGTAAATTCCAGTTTTACAAAAGAACTTGAGTTATCTGCTGCCATGACTGAAGAACTATATATAACTAATGCTAGAGCATTAATTAGTCCCCCAATATTCTTTTTATACATGTTTATCTCCTTCAAATCTTTAGAAGTATTTAGGGTGTTATGACTTGTTTTTTTGATAAATATTTCACAGGACTGTGATGATTTATCAGCCAGAGATTAACCACTTAACTTCTTGAGGAGAACTTCATTTCACGACATAACTGACCATTTCACGACAATATAAAATCATATTAATTTCTATTTATTTTTCATAAAGTTAATCTATAAAAAATAATCAAAATTTAAGTTTTTTACTGCTTTTAATTTAGTTATCGATAACCTAATAAGTCTTTATCGAGTTGATTAAACTGCTCTTCTAAAAAATCCAGCAACCTTTTGATGGCAGGTAATAATCCTTTTCTAGAAGCATAAGCCGCATGGACAATACCGCTTGTAGGTTTCCATTCAGGTAAAACCACAATCAGTTCTTTACGCAAAATATATTCGTGAGCCATCATAATCGGTAAAGGAGCAATACCTAAGCCATGAATAACAGCCTGTAATACCCCGGTCATGTCATTCACAATTAAATCAGGATCATGCTGGAAATGAGTTGTTCCATGCTCCTGATGATGAAGTACCCACACACTTTGTTGTTCTGCATTACCAAGCCCAATAGTTCTGAACTGATGCAATTCATCTAAAGTTTGAGGTATCGGCTGCTTAGACAAAACACGAGGGTGCGCAACTAAACACTGATCACTAGTCACAAATTTTTTCATGACCAAACCACTATCTTTGAGTGGCGGATAGCGAACACGAAAAGCAATATCAATTCCTTCATTTAAGACATCAACATTTCGGTTGGTCACATCAATATAGATTTTTATTTTTGGGAATTGCAGCATAAATTTAGTCAGAAACTCGCCCATGTGATGATGCAATAAGGCAGGTGGACAAGACACCCGAATCGTTCCACGCGGCTCTGACTGGTTTAAATCAATAAATTCTTGGGCATTTTCAGCATCGATCAAGATCGCGTGACAGTATTGATAATATTGTTGGCCGAGTTCAGTCACGCTAAATTGCCTCGTAGAACGATGCAATAAACGTACACCGAGTCTTTCTTCTAAAAGTGCAACTCTTCGGCTGAGTTTAGATTTTGGAATATCGAGCGCTCTAGCCGCAGCAGAATAACCACCATATTCAACAATTTTTGCAAAGTAATATAGATCGTTTAAATCCTGCATTTCCTACCTCTTATTGTTCAAATAATAGAACACTAAAATCAAATTTCGGCAGCTTCTAGGCTCATATTTTCGTTATATCTTAATTAAACAAGAAGTGAATAACTATACAAAAACAGCTATCCCCCTGTTTTATTTAGTCATCCTTCCGACTTTAAATTTATCGAAATAAAGTGGAGCATAAAATGAGTACACCAGCAAATTTTAACGGTCAAGCACCCGTAATCGACCCAAATAATGTTGCAATGCTACTAATCGACCATCAAAGTGGCTTATTTCAAACTGTAAAAGATCTTACTGTTCCTGAGTTACGTGCAAATGTGGTTACTCTGGCTAAAGTTGCAACGCTATGTAATGTACCTGTCATTACTACTGCTTCTGTTCCTCAAGGTCCAAATGGTCCTTTAATTCCAGAAATTCACCAGTTTGCTCCTCATGCACAATATGTTGCCCGTAAAGGTCAAATTAATGCTTGGGATAACCCTGACTTTGTTGAAGCAGTCAAAGCAACCGGTAAAAAACAACTGATTATTGCAGGTACTATTACCAGCGTATGTATGGCTTTCCCAAGTATCAGCGCAGTTGCTGAAGGTTTCCAAGTCTTTGCGGTGATTGATGCATCTGGAACATATTCAAAAATGGCTCAAGAAATTACCTTAGCTCGAGTTGTTCAAGCTGGTGTGGTGCCAATTGATACAGCGGCTGTGTGTTCAGAGCTACAAAAAACATGGCATCGTAGTGATGCAGCAGACTTTGCAGCAGCTTATAGTGCAATTTTCCCACCGTACCAATTGCTCATCGAAAGCTATCAAAAAGCACAAGACGTTGTTAAAAACAATGAAATGCTAGATTCTGAAAGAACCTAATTCATCAGTTTTTTCAGCTTAAATGTCCAATCTCTTACGATTGGACATTTAAAATAAATCTATTAAAACCCAAGCTGTGCTTTAGTGTGCTCTTCCAAAGCTTTTGAGTCGTGTTGTTCTGGATGAAAATCTAATTTGTAATAGTCCAAATAATCTTTCCATAAAGTACTTAAAAAACCATTCTTTCCAAGAATTAATGCATTAAATTCTTTTAGGTGGAGTAACTTCCATGCGGAAAAGTGAGTTATGGCCAGATACACCGTACCCGCTGACATTATTCCTGCCATATATAAAGTCACAAACGGCATTACAAGAAGCCGAATGAAATTGCCCCCAGAGACATCTTGATATAAATCGAAAGCCACACTTTTATGTTCGCTTTCTTCTACCGCATGCCATAACCAAATATTTTTTAAAGTTTCATTACTTGATAAACGCTCCTGCAAATCGGAACGTCTCATAATCTGCCGTGCAATAATGGCTGTAAAATGTTCAGCAGCCGAAGTAATTGCTAATTGCTGGGTGGGTGTGAAATATTTTTTCAACCTAGCCATTAACCATTCCACATTGGCTGAAACAGGCTCGGTATCAAGTCCAGATGACTGTATAAGTTGGTTCAGATGTTCATGTTCTTTAGCATGCATCGCCTCTTGTCCAATAAAGGCTGCAATATCTTTTTGAAGTCTTTCTGTTTTAGCCTGATTTTGTAAGTTTCTTACACTATGTACAAAAAATCGCTCACCCGCAGGAAACATAGCAGACAAGGTTGCCAGCCAGTACTCTCCCCAAGGGTTATCCTTAAATAAAGTAGGTTGAGACTGATTAAAATTAAAACTCATATGGCGCACAGGGAAGTGAGCACCGCGATCAAAGACTTTAGCTAGAATTCCCATTTTTTATTCCTTCATTCTTTCATTGAATACAATTCAATAGATTTATTTTTCTGAGGTTTGATCAGTGATCTGACAGTTCATGGAACTTTGTTTCTATTAAAAAAGATGCTTAAGCCATCTCACCTAAGCATCTTTTTAAAGTTAGTTAGCCACTTGTACTTCCTTCATTTAGACAAGGATCTGATGGTTGTCCCATAGAGTATTTAAAGTAGTGTTGACATTATTTAAGGTTAAAAATGAGGTACTGTTATAAGCAGTTCCTGCACCATCTCGGTCAATACTTAAAATACTGTTATTTCCATTGAGGTCTAATGAGAGATAAGAAAAAATAGAGTTTACAGTGCCGCCATTGGCATAATTGATGAGCAGTTCACTAATATCAATTTTGTCGGCTTCACTGTCGGTTAAGGTATTGCCTACTTTAAAGTCTTTCCAAACGTCAGCTCCGTTACCACCCGTTACATCGTTTGTATTTAATAATTTATATAACGCAGTGTCAGAGCCTAAACCACCAATCAAGGTATCGTTATCTTTTCCACCATTTAAAATGTCATTACCAGCACCACCATTTAGAACGTCATTGTTGGTACCACCACTTAAAATGTTATTACCACTGTTCCCAACAATCGTATTACCATTTCCATTCCCCGTTCCATCAATGTTGTCTGTCCCCAACAGATTCAAATTATTAAGTGCATTGCCGCTATCTAACGCATAACTCACAGTTGAGTTAACAGTCTCGAATCCTTCGTTAATCTTCTCGATAATGACATCATTTACGTTATCAACATAATAGATGTCATCACCCAAACCTCCAATCAGCGTATCTGCTCCACTTCCGCCATCTAAAGTGTCATTACCAGCCCCACCATCTAAGGTGTCGTTTCCAGCTCCACCATTCAATGTGTCATTTCCAGCATATCCATTTAAAATGTTATTGCCAGCATTACCAATGATGACATTATTCAGCGCATTTCCATTGCCGTTTAAATTATCCGCGCCATTTAAAGTGAGGTTTTCTAGGTTATCCCCTAAGGTATAATTTATATCCGAGATTACTTTATCGTTACCTTCAGCAGTATTCTCTACAATGCTATCGCCTACATTATCTACATAATAAGTATCGTCACCCGTTCCACCAATCAGGCTATCTGCACCTTTTCCACCATCAAGGATGTCATTTCCGGCACCCCCCAATAGCACATCGTCTCCCCAATTTCCTTTTAAAGTGTCGTTACCAAGACCACCTTCAAGTCGGTTAGATAAATTGTTCCCAACTAAAATATCATCGTAAGCACCACCAATTGCATTTTCAATCTGGGTTCCAAGGTTGATGCTTAGTTGGTTTGCACTCGATATATGAGAAGATTTTTCACCAATATAACTCCAACCACCCTGATTAAGATCGATGGTAGCTGCTTGTGCAGCATTGCTCGCATTGATTGTATCAACGCCTGCACCATCCCATACCAATATGCCTTTAGTGCCATCAAAGGTATAAGTATCATTACCTGCACGGGTTGAACTATTCACTCCATATATCGCTTGCAAAGCCGCAATATCAAACGGTGCAAAAGATCCGTCATATGACATACCAGTACGGTCATATGACATCACTGACCATGCCCGTGTGTCTTCTTCTTTTGAGAAACTATCAATGGTGGAACCTTCAAAGGTATGACGTAAACCCAGAGCATGTCCCAACTCATGCGGATAGCTTGCAGTCACCCAAGTTCCTGCCGGGTCAAACCAAAAATCTGGTCCAAAAGCCACATCTGAACCAACAAAAGCTCCGCTTGGATACTGTGCATAAGCCGTGGCAGCAGTGCTATTACGGTATGCAGCAATGGTATTAAGCTGTGATGCATTGTCCGTTAATGTAAAAGTTAAAGCTGAAAAGTCAGAAGCTTTTTGGTAGACCTGAGTCATAAAGTCCTGTTGAGCTTTACTAAAAGGACTCCACCATAAAGGTGCTTGACCATTTGCATCGAGTAGGTAATCAGGTGCAGTCGAAGGGAAAATATACTTAAAATCTGGATTACTATTTGTTGTAGCAACAAGTGCACGTACCCAGTAATTTACTCCAACCGTCGTATCTAGTTGAGCACGGTCAATCGTGACGCCATCGGCAAATTGAATACTAAAGTTTTTATTGTTGTTAGCGAGATAGCCAGTTAGCTTAACAACATCACTATCGCTGTATTGAATATTTAAAGTGGTTTTATCAAAACTGTATTGGACATCGGTAGATTTAACGTCCGTAAACACAATCGTGTTGTTACCCGAATAGTCTCCATTAATTGTGTCTATTCCATCGCCTAAAGAAAAACGATAAGTATCGTCACCTTCTCGACCATTTAACGTGTCATTACCCTTACCTCCCGTAATCACATCATTGGGAAGAGTCCCTAAAAAGTTATCGGCATTATCTGTCCCAGTCCAAGTTGCAGTTTTTCCTGTTAAGAACTCCTGATAAGTTTGAACTACGCCATCTGAAAGGATGTAGTTGTTAATGTAGGCTTTTAAAGTGATGCTATCCGTTGCTGAATAATGAATAACTAATTCATTATTAGCATTAGTTGTGAATGTAATGTCTTTTGAAGAAACATCGGTAATTTGGATGGTGTTTTTACCCGAATAATCGTTAATGGTATCGTTACCATCTCCCTTACTAAATTGATAAGTATCGTCCCCACTACCCGAGGCTAACCAATCATTCCCAGTACCACCTATGGTCAAGTCATTACCTGTTCCGCCATATAACTTATCATCACCTGCACCACCATTTAACGTATCATCCCCAGCATTACCATTTAAGGTATCGTTACCTTCAAGACCATTGATAATGTCATTCGATGCAAAGCCATTAATCGTTTCATTGCCTTTGGTGCCAGTGAGTGTAATGGTTTTATTTGTGAGTAATTGATCGAGTGTCGTAGTCGTACCGTCAGAGAATTTAAAGTTACTTACATTCCCTTCAATTAATACGGCGTCATTGTCTGAGTATTTGACCTGTAAATTGCTTCCATTTCCTTGTATAGAAATATCGGCCAAATTGCTCGCCATGAACTGGATGATGTTATTTCCACTATAGTCCGTGACCTTGTCTATACCATCCCCTTTACTGAATTGATAAATATCGTCTCCTACTCCACCAAATAGACGATCATTTCCCGCACCACTACTTATTTGATCGACTAAATTTGTGCCTACAATCCACTCACTGTTTGCAGTAGAAATGTTTAGACCATTACCCCCACTTGTAAATAAAACCTGTTTTTCGACCCCATCACTGAAAATCATGCGAGCTTTAGCAAGAGAATTAAAATTAAGTGAATAGTAAGTTCCTGAATAATTAGTGACGTATAAAACACTATTTATGTATTCAATTTGCCTAATATCATTTGAAGTAAAATTATTGAACTTTAGCCATAAACCATTTTGATCATTGCCATAAGTTACCATTGAGGTTTCCTTATTTTTGTTATTGATAGAGGAAATACTATTTAATTTCACTTAATAGAAGAACCTCTTTTGGCGACAAAAATTACCATTTAGCGACATATTTTTT
>NZ_JBIUCP010000054.1:0-24108 GCF_044538765.1 Acinetobacter sp. ABJ-A23_2 | reverse complement strand
ATTGAATATTTGTTTTTATGTTATTGATTTTTAAATATTAAAATATTTTTCTTAAATAGGGAGATTCTTTCAAATTATAACTTAAATATGTAAATAAAGTTCTAGAAGCTCAGAAATTAAAAGAAGAGTCTAATAAAAAGCTAACTCTTGGAGTGATATTAGCCCAAGATCCTGAGCAAGCTAAGGCTCGTGCAGTTCAAATTAATCAATAAAATTGAATAGAAATAAAAAAGGAGAATAAATATTCTCCTTTTTCTTAAATTATGAATTTGTTAATAATTTTTCTTCTTGGTTCTTCTTAATGATGGCATAACTTACACCCGTTATGATGCTTCCAGCTGCAATTGCTGCGAGATACAACCAAGCATGATTGATTGCATTTGGAATCAGAAGTACAAATACGCCACCGTGTGGAGTAACAAGTTCACAGTGAAATAGAGCAACTAATGCGCCAGTGACTGCACCACCTAAAATACAAGTTGGAATAACACGCATTGGATCTTTTGCTGCAAATGGAATTGCACCTTCTGAAATAAAGCATAGACCAAGCACGAAAGCAGCTTTACCGGCATCTTTCTCACCTGTACTAAATTTATTTCTAGCAAGGAAGGTCGCAATTGCCATACCTATTGCAGGAACCATTCCGCCGGCCATAGTGGCTGCCATTGGCATGTAAGTATTGGTTGTAAGTAAACCGACTGTAAAAGCATAAGCAGCTTTGTTAATTGGGCCACCTAAATCAATACACATCATACTTGCCAGAATAATTCCCATTAATACGGCATTTGTGGTGCCCATGTTGTTAAGGAAATCTTTCATTAACTCAAAAATATGTGCTACTGGTTGGCCAACCACATAGAACATAATGAGACCGACAAATAATGTTCCTAATAATGGAATAATTAAAATAGGTTTAAGAGATTCTAAGCTAGTTGGTAGTTTAAGTTTTTTGGCAATAAATAATGCGATATAACCTGCAAGGAAGCCAGAAACAATACCACCTAAAAAGCCCGCTTGTAGCTGTGCTGCTAATAACCCACCAATTAAACCAGGTGCAAGGCCAGGACGATCTGCAATTGAATATGCAATATAACCCGACAGCATCGGTACCATTAGGGTAAATGCTGCCGCACCAATCTGTTTTAATATGGCTGGTAGGCTGCCTGCTTGTTCGGCTGCATTTAGACCAAAACATAAAGAAAGTGCAATTAACAGGCCGCCTGCAACAACCATAGGCAGCATATAAGAAACACCAGTTAATAAGTGTTTATACACACCAACTTTTTCAGTTTTATCTTTATTTTCAGTTGTAGCTTGTTGTTTACCTTGTTCTAAAACTTGTGCATTCGCAATTGCTTCGGCAAAGGCCTTGTCGGTTTGTTTTAAGGCAAAGCCAGTGCTGCATCGATAAACACGTTTACCTACAAAACGGTCTGTGTTGACTTCAATGTCAGTGGCAAGAATAACAATATCGGCGTCCGCAATCGATTGTGCTGATAAAATATTCTTCGCACCTACAGAACCTTGAGTTTCTACATCGATTTGATATCCAAGTTTCTCTGCACCTTGCTGTAACGCTTCAGCTGCCATAAATGTATGGGCAACTCCAGTTGGACAAGCAGTAATTGCAACAAAGTGAGTTGCTGCATTTGAAGTCTGCTTAGGTTTTTGATCCCATTGATTTGCTGGTTTCGAGTGTTCAAGCGCCGTTAAAAGTGCTTTATCAGCATCTTCTTTAATATCTTGAATAGACACTAAAGACAAAGCACTTTGACCAAAAATATTTAGGTTTTTAGGTTGTTGCCCAACAATAATCACATGATTAAAGTCATCACTTGATCCAAATTCATCGAGTGAAATAACACTGTGTTTATAGCCATGTTGTGTTGCGACTAAAGCAAGTTTACGAGCTAAAATCAAAGCATTGACTTGCTGTTGCGGACTATTAGTGACAAATAATAAATGTTTAGCAGTTTGCATCAGATTCACTCAATGAATTGATAGTAGTTTGTGCTTTTAATTGGTCTAGAACCTCTGGACTAGGAATTCGAAAACCAATTTGTGTTACAGCATGGCTTGCAATTGCTGTCGCAGTTTTTAAAGTTTCTTCAGGAGATAGTTGGCTTACAAGTCCGTGGATCATACCCGCTAAGAGGGAATCACCAGCACCGACTGTACTTTTTACAATAACTTTTGGTGCTTGAGCATGTAGGGGGTGAGTGGCATGCAGCCAGTTTACGCCGTCTTCACCCATTGAAATCACCACATGCTCAATATCGGCTAAGCTGTCAAAAAGTTTTCTTTGTTCAGAATAGCTTGTTGCAGGACGTTGATAACTTTCTACGAGCTCATCCGTATTAGGTTTGATCATCCAAGGTTGACATGCAATTGCGGCAACCAAAGCTTTACCGCTGGTATCTAATGCAACTTTTTTATTTTGTTTTTCGATCAGTTGAATAAGTTGTTGTAACTCATCAATACTAAAACCTTGGGGTAGGCTACCAGCTATTGCAACCACCTCAACTTGTGGTAACAGAGCTTCAATCTTATTAAATAAGCTTTGTTTGTCTGTTTCAGAAACAAAGAATCCTTTGCCGTTTAAATCGGTCATCCGCCCAGAATGCTCAGCAATTTTTATATTTTGGCGTGTTTCCCCGTCAATATAAATGAACTCGGATTGAAATTGAGCTTGGGTAAAATGTGTATCGAAAATTTGTCGATTATGCTCGCCTAAAAAACCGGTTACGATTACATCGTGACCTAAGTCTTTTAATACTTGTGCAACATTAAGGCCTTTACCAGCCGCATGAATTTCTACCGACTCTTGTCGGTTCACTTCACCTACCTGTAACTCATTTAGTTGGATGGTTACATCAATTGCAGGGTTTAAAGTAACTGTTAAAATTTTAGCCATTACTATTCCCAATTTTATAAGTCTTGTTCAGAAAGCTGGCGTACAGCAGGGGCGCTATCACACAATAAAGCTTGTTGCGCAAGTTTTTGAGCATGACTATAGCTCAGCGTACGAATTTGAGCTTTTACTAGTGGAATGCTATTTGGCGACATACTCAGTTCGTCCACGCCCAATCCCATGAGAATAGGTACAGCTTTCGGGTCTGCTGCAAGCTCACCACAGATTCCTACCCATTTGCCGTGTTTGTGGGCAGCTTTAACAGTTTGATCAATCAAATTGAGAATACTTGGGTGTAATCCATCTGCTTCAGCTGAGAGTATTGGGTGACCTCGGTCAATCGCTAAAGTATATTGAGTTAGGTCATTTGTTCCGATACTGAAAAAGTCGACTTCTTGTGCAAGAATTGGCGCAAGTAAAGCTGCAGAAGGAACTTCAATCATAATGCCAACTTGTAAATTGTCACATGGATGTTGAG
Organism: Acinetobacter sp. ABJ-A23_2; assembly: GCF_044538765.1. Classification (NCBI taxonomy): domain Bacteria; kingdom Pseudomonadati; phylum Pseudomonadota; class Gammaproteobacteria; order Moraxellales; family Moraxellaceae; genus Acinetobacter; species Acinetobacter sp. ABJ-A23_2. The sequence continues at coordinate 20,719 of NZ_JBIUCP010000054.1, read as the reverse complement.
CTCTTACTTCATCAAGAATCGCTTTTGCAGCACGCCATTCTTCAACGCGTCCAATCATAGGGAACATAATTCGTAATGGACGATTATCCGATGCTTTTAATAAAGCAGTTAATTGCTGTCTTAAAAGCTCAGGACGTCTTAAGGTTAAACGAATTCCCCGTAACCCTAAGAATGGATTTTCTTCCTCAGCAATTGGTAGGTAAGGTAAGGGTTTGTCACCACCTACGTCTAATGTTCGTACAACAAGTGGGCGGCCAGCAAGTGCATCTAATACCACTCGGTAGTCAGCTTCTTGAACCGTTTCACTCGGTGCACTGCTATGAGACATGAAAACCAGCTCTGTACGAAGTAGTCCAATGGCTTCTGCACCACATTCTACTGCTTGTGCTGTTGCTTGAACTTTACCTAAATTGGCAGCAATTTCGACTTGATGTTGATCTAAAGTAATAGCAGGTTCTTGGCTATGACGTTCGGCTTCTTCACGAATTTGACGCTGTTGCTCACGCTCTTGCTTCGCTTGTTCGATTTGAACTGTATCTGGATTTAAAACAAAAGTTCCAGTGTCACCATTAATGAGTAGGGTGCTTTTTTGATCAATTTGCAAGACTTGTTCACCAGCACCAACAATAGCTGGAATGCCTAAAGCACGTGCCACAATTGCACTATGAGCACTTGCACCGCCTATAGCAGTTAAAATACCTGCAACGCGGTCTTTGTTAAGACGAGCCACATCGCTTGGCCCCACATCATGCATAATTAAAATATACGGCTCTTTAGGCTCTTCAATAACCACTTCACCACATAACTGTGTTAAGACTCGATCACCAATATCGCGTAAGTCTGTTGCACGTTCAGCGAGCAAACGGTCTGGTAAGGCTTCCTGTGCTTTGGCAGCAGCTTCAATATGTTCATGCCACGCAGCTGGTGCTGATAAATTTTGGTTAATTTTTTGATAGACACCATTAATCAAATCAGGATCATCAAGCATTTCTAAATGAGCTTGAAAGATTTGTTTAATTTCGGAAGCATCAGCTTTGGCAATAACTTGGTGAATATTGTTTTTGACGGCATGTAATGCAATATCTAAATTTTCTTTCTCAGTTTTTACACTTAAACCCATACGTTCATATTGATAAACCTTTGGTTTAATCACATGTACTGGGCCAAAAGCTAAGCCACTTGATGCCGCGATTCCTGTATTGTTAGCTAATGTCGTAGCATTTGATATAGCAGCTTGCACAGGTTGCTGTTCAGGTAGTTCGCTGGTTACTGCTATTGCTTCAACTTCTTCACCTAAACCTTGCTGCACTGCCAAGACAACTTTATCTAAGGCATCTACTGCATCGGTTTCTGGCTCAGCGATAAAACGTAGAGTCTGCCCACGTTTACAACCTAAGGCTAAAAGACGAGTTAAACTTTTAGCAGAAACAAAGCTACCATCATCTACAGCAACCTGGATATCACCTTGGAAAGTTTTTGTGAGATTGACTAAATGTGTAGCTGGTCGAGCATGTAAACCGTGGGCATTTGCTAATACAACTGAGCGTTGAGGCCAGTCCGGAATAACATCAGCCCCAATAATTTTTGCAATTTCGTTTGGAGTTTGAGTTTTATCTAACTCGGCAACTTGCTCTGGGTTAAATAAAATATCAATTAAACGATTAAATCTTTCATTATCGAGTTGATCATTAGCAGCAATACAAACGAGTGTATTTAGCTTTTTACCATTTAGCTCTAAAGCCTTTGATGGTTTAGTAATGCTAATAGCCGGTTGCTGAACAAAGTGATTGCTGGAAATGGACCAAATTTGATCTTGCAGTTGAATGGCTTGTTGTGGATCAAGTGAACTTAGAAAACCACATTTTACAAAATTATGTTTTTTTAGCGTTTGAGAAGCTGTCCAAAATAAGTCTTCGATATCTTGCGCATCAATTTCGGTTTGAATGAGATTTTCATGAAGCGCTAAAGATAATGGCTGAGCTTGTAGTAATTCTATAATTTGTTCAGGTTTAGAAGCATTTTTTACTTGTTCACTTACATCATGCATTAATGCCCGAGTAAGAATTTGCAAAACTTGTAAATGTTCATCAGATTTCGCTGCAATCACGACAGCTAAATAGATTTTATTTTCTCCATCCCAGATCACGCCTTCAGGAAAATGGGCTAAGCGAATACCTGTTTTTAAAATATATTCACGTGATTGAGGAGTACCGTGGGGAATAGCAATACCTTGGCCTAAGTAAGTCGCGCTTTGTTGTTCACGATTGACGAGTCCTGTTATATATTCAGGTGTAACTAACCCATCTTTTTCTAATATATCTACTAGACACTTTAATGCATGTGTTTTATCAACAGCACGTTGATTCATATGAATATGTTGAGGCTCTAGTGCTAGCATAATTATCCTTGAACAATTTCTTTGGCTTTAGCTAAAACAGAAAAAAAGAAGCTGTTTGCATTAAACAAGTAAATATACCTGTTTTGACAACAGCTTCAGATGAATTACCTTAGCAGAACTTTAAATGTATATCGACGCATTTAAGTAAAAAGCTGCTCGTTTTTAATACAAAAAAACCTCTAAGCCGGATTACTGACTTAGAGGCGAAAATAAAAGCGGTGATTAATGATTTATTTCTTGTTCTAAAATAGGCCAAAGTTTTTGATGTGATTTTTTAAATAACAGCATATGGCCAATTGATTTATATCCTAAATCTTTTGGATTAAGTTCAATCATTTTTTTATTTGCATTTGGATATAAGCTTAATAACTCCTGTACGTTGCGTTTGGTTGCAATTTCATCATCATCAGCCCAAATAGCAGTAATTGAACACTGAATATCTGAATGAAAATCATGAAAAATAGTCTTACCAATGGCATTTTTCACATATCCGGGACGGCTACAAAACTCTCGCCATTGTTGAGCAACTTTTTTAGGTAGATTTTCTCCCATACCAATAAATTGAGTTGCACCATAACCTTTAACAACACTAGAAACAGGGAAGATAAGATTAAACATAACTGGCGCTAGAAACTTGGTTTTTCCTTTAAGGCCTTTAATATGTCCAGTTGAGCCTGCAACCGTTATTACTTTTGCAACTTTATTATAGTTAGGTACGACTCCTAGTAATTGTCCACCCGCGCTGTGTCCAATAAGAATAACTTGGTTTGCTTTCGTTTTTATTAATAAAGCATCAATTGCAGCAGGGATATCAAGTGTTCCCCAGTCGGTAATACTTGCGGTACTTTGTTTTAAAGCTCCATGTAGAGACTCGCCAATACCACGGAAATCGAAACTTAATACATCATGGCCTTGTTGACTTAGCCAAGTTGCAAAGGAGTGATAAAAGTTTTTAGTAATACCTGTTGCTGGACAAATAAGGACAGGGTATTCAGTTTTCTTTTCTTGAGCAGGATAAAATTGAGCTGCAAGCTGATAACCATCTTTACAGGTTATCCAAAAAGATTCAAAAGTCTTATCCATAGATTTAAAGTGAATTGTCTAATCATTTACCTTAATGTACATGAGTTCTGAAAAGGTACTTGATTAAAATGTGACTACAAAGTCAAGATTTATGTTATACAGCTCATCAAATTTTAATAAAACGAATAAAGGAAATGATGGAAATATCGAAAGCTGTACAGTTGGCTATTATCTTTAGTGGTGTCTTTTTATGGATAGGAATGTTAACAGGAGTATGGAAGTATTGGCAAATTCGCCGTTCTGAATTAAGTCGTGCACATTATTATGTAGACATAGCACATAGAAGCAGTTTGCTTTATGCAGCAGCTACACTCATTTTGGCTGTATTAAGTTATTTCACGGTTTTAAATGAAGATATTGCTTTATGGTGTGTATTGGCAAATATACTATTTTTTAGCTTCTCAATTTTAGTTTATATCATTCACGGGTTTTTGCAGGATACGACCAATCAGTTTAAAAAACCTCACAGGTTAGGGCACTTTAGTTTACCGACATGGTTGATGACTTTCATGATGATCGGTTTAATTGTTGCTGAGCTACTAGCAACTGCTATTTTGGTTATGGGAACGATCTTGTTGTTCTTAAGCAAATAAAAAATGGATGATCACTCATCCATTTTTGAATTCTATTATTTCTGTTGACTAAGTCGTCTTTTAGCTAATTTTCGCATTTTGTGGTCGACAAAGGCCCATACACAAAATACGAAAGAAACAACCATGGCATACATAAAGTATTCGGGTTTGAGATTCCCTTTAATCATACCTTGAAACAGTAGAGTCAGCATAAGAGCAAGCGTCGTTACTCCATAAACAACTGAATCTTTACTGTTCAGAGTGTTAATGAAGACTTGTTTGTTGAAATGTAATGATAACATCTCCATCCCTCCTTGTGGTTGCGCTAAAACCGAATGTTTTAGTCAAGAATAAGTTTAATGTTGTACTTGTATTTTTAGCTTAATTCAATAGTCAATTGAAAATTTTTTGAACAGTTTTATGAAAACCTCTATATTTATAAATAGTTAAGGTATAAGAAAGGTAAATATTAAATATTTTTGTATAAAATACTTAATATTTTAGAAAAGAGAAATTTTTAGATGAAAAGTGTAATAATTTCTCTTTTCTCTCAATTTAATTTAGTTGCTTTGTTTCTTTAAGAAGACATCAATTGCGTGTTGTGCAATTTCAGCATCTTCAAAAGATTGGACACCAGAAACACCAATTGCGCCTAAAATCTGGCCTTCATAAATAATCGCTTTTCCGCCTTCTAGCATACCTTTAGCACTTGGTAGACTTAAGAAACCAAGACGGCCATTTTGAAGAAGTTCTTCGTAAAATTTTGAAGGGCGACCGCTCATTGATGAGCATTTAGCCTTTTCTAGGCATATATGTGTACTGAGAGGAGAAGCGCCATCTAGGCGTTTCATAAGTAATAAAGAGCTTGTTTCATCAACAATGGCTATACTGACTTTGAAGTTGTGTTCGATTGCATATTTTTGAGCTTCTTCCATTAAAAACTCTGCATCTGCTAATGTTAGGTAATATTTAGTTTTCATTTATGCTCTTCTTTCCTGAGTAAGCTAAAAATTATTTTAATGTAATATTACAGTAAAAATTAATTATATCTATAGTTGAATTGTCATTAAATACTGGTGTTGGAAATAAAATGCCGGTTGGGTAAACGCAGCATTTTATTCGATATATAAAATCATGTTTGGGTAAAACTCGATTTCAAAAAAACACCAGATTAAATGCTTTTATGTTTAACTTTGTCGATAAGGGTAGTCACCGCAAGAACAACTAAAGATGGGATCAACCATGCCAAGTTTTGTTCATTTAATGGTAAATGTTGAAGGAAAGTAGGAAGGTTATCTCCAAAACCAGCAACTTTAAGCCCATCGATAATTCCGAAAATTAAAGCAATACTTGTTACTGAACCAACAATAAACGATGGCTTATGCCAAAATTTCCAGAAGAAACTGAGCATAATAACCACAATAGCAGGTGGGTAAATTGCACTTAAAACCGGTACTGATACAGCAATGAGTTTGGTCAATCCAAGATTAGAAATAATGAAAGAGAAACCAACTAAGATGAAAACTAAAAGCTTATACGGTAACTTAGTGAGTTGGGCAAAATATTCACCACATGCACAAGTTAAACCAATTGCAGTAACCATACAGGCTAAGAAGATGAGGCCAGTTAAGAATAATGAACCCATGTTTCCAAAAGCATGTTGAACATATGCATGTAGGATTACAGCACCATTCGCTGCATTTGGCGCGACTTCATGGCTACCTAAACCTAATTTAAATAAGCTTAAGTAAACTAAAGTAAGACCAACACCTGAGATAAGGCTAGCAATAATTGCATACTTGGTTACTAGTTTTTTATCAGTAACACCACGCGAATAAATTGCTTGAATAATGACGATACCAAATACTAAGGCACCTAAAGTGTCCATAGTGAGATAACCATTTACGAAACCTTCTGAAACAGGAGAGTTAACATAATGATTAATTGGCGCAGGAACATAGCCCGCAGGAATCATAACCGCTGCAATACCTAAAATTGCTAAAGCGATAATTTTTAGAGGTGCTAGAACATGTCCAACTGTATCTAAAAGCTTGTTTGGATATAAAGAAACAACAGTTACAAATGCAAAGTAAATCGCACTGTAAATTAGAAGACTACTGCTTGATGTTCCAAAGTATGACGAAAAGCCAATTTCATAAGAAACTGTTGCAGTACGTGGCGTAGCAAATAAAGGGCCAACTGATAAATAACAGACCACTGTTAAAATCAAACTTGCAATACGACCTAAAGGTGAACTAATGATTTCAATGGAACCCTGCATACGAGAGAGTGCCATAATCGTAATTACGGGTAAGCCAACGGCAGTAATCAAAAAGCCTATGGCAGCTAGCCATACGTGATCACCGGCTTGTTGTGCCACAATGGGAGGAAAGATAATATTGCCAGCCCCAATAAAGAGGGCAAAGGTCATAAAACCTAAGGCAATAATATCTCCAGTACGAAGTTGTTGCATAAATTAAATTTAACGAAAAAGAAAGAATTTTAGAGCAAAAGAGAGCATGATCAAGCGCTATTTTATGTGAAAAAGCTTTTTTTCAGGACTTAAAAATCATTAAGAGATATGAAAAATATCAACTGGTTAAGTTATCTAATTGAAAAATCATTGAAAGAAGTAAAGAAAACAGTTTTTAAGTCTGACTTTTTAAAGAAATTATGTAAAAATAAAAATATAAAATACGATTATGAATGTTGAATATTTGGGCATTTAAAGCTTTCCGCCTATCCTATATCCATTCTAAAATACTCTAAATTAACTAACATTTTTGTAGGCATGGTAAAAACAGTCCCTACGAGGATAAAATTGAATGAGAGCTTCTACTGTTACAATTAAAACTGAACAAGATCTGGAAAAATTAAGAATTTCTGGGCGTTTGGCTGCACAAGTTTTAGAAATGATAGGGAAGTACGTCAAGCCAGGTGTAACAACTGAATATTTAGATAATATTTGCAATGATTACATCGTAAATACTTTAAAAGTTATTCCTGCTAATGTTGGTTATCATGGGTTTACAAAAACAATTTGTACCTCAGTGAATGAAGTTGTTTGTCATGGTATACCTTCGCCAAATAAAGTTTTAAAAGATGGCGATATTATTAATATTGACGTAGCAATTATCAAAGATGGCTACTTCGGTGATACGAGCCGTATGTATTATGTGGGCAACGTAAATCCACATGTGAAAAAATTAGTTGAAACAACCTATGAGGCGATGGTTGCTGGTATTCACACAGTTAAACCAGGAGCTACTTTAGGTGATATTGGTTATGCCATTCAATCAGTTGCTCATCGCGAAGGATATAGTATTGTCCGTGAATACTGTGGGCATGGCATTGGTAAAGTTTACCATGAGCAGCCTAATATTCTGCATTATGGGCAACGTGGCCAAGGTTTAGTTCTGAAGAAAGGTATGGTCTTTACGATTGAACCTATGGTTAATGCAGGGAAACCTCAAGTTAAAGAATTAAATGATGGTTGGACGGTTATTACTCAAGACCTTTCTTTATCTGCTCAATGGGAACACATGGTTGCTGTTACAGATACAGGTTTTGAATTACTGACACCATGGCCAGAAGGTGTGGGAAGCTATCCGGAAATTTAATAGTTATAAAAAAGTTCGATAATTTATCGAACTTTTTTATGGAGCTTAATTTATTAATGTTCTGAAAGTTGTTCCACAAGATAATCAATAAATACACGCACTGCTGGGAGTAATCCTCTACGAGACGGATAAACAGCATGGAATATACCGTGCGCTGCTTTCCAATCCGGCAAGATTTGCACAAGTTGCCCCGATTTCACAAAGTCTTCAGCCGCTGTGTCAGGTAACAACGCAATACCACAATTTTGACTCGCAAGTTGGGCGAGCATGTAGATATTTGTTCCCATTACAGTTGGGCTAACTTTCACTTTTTTTAGCTGGTTATCTGGACCGTGTAATATAAATTGTTGATCTAAATGCTCTTCAGACAAACTTAAAATTCGGTGATCACTTAATTCTTCAGGTGTCTTAATATTACCAAACTCATTTAAATAAGCTTGGCTAGCAAAGAGACTTTGTTCTATCAGTGAAAACTGTCTTAATACCAGGCTAGGGTCATCATCTAATTTTGATCTGACGCGTAGAGCGACATCAATACCTTCATTAATAACATCAACGCGGCGGTTGCTTACAATCAGTTGTAAACGAATCTCAGGGTATTTTTTTAAGAATGCCGGTAAAATTTTAGGTAGCTGGTTTTGTGCAATGTCTACCGGAACACTTACTTTGACTACACCTCTCGGTTGAATACTTAAATGATCAACTAAATCATGGGCTGCTTGAGCAGCATTCATCATGACTTGCGCGTGTCTATAGATATCCATCCCGATATCGGTAACAGCAAAATGACGAGAACTACGCTGAATTAAGCGAACCCCTAAATTTTCCTCTAAATTATAAACACGACGACTTAATTTTGATTTTGGAATGTCGGTAACACGTTCGGCAGCACTAAATCCACCATGCTCAACAACAAGGGCAAAACAATAAAAATCATCAAGATCTGTGAGCATTAAAATATCCTATTTATGCAACACTAAAGATTTTACATTATTAGTTTTGCAACGATAAAGTTTGATTTTAATTTTTTGTAAAAAGCTTATAAATATGACTCAAAAAGGGGGATTTAGATAATTTGAAATTTTAATGTAATTACATTGGAATGTTTTTGTAATTTATTTTTTTGAAATTGAAAATCAAATATGGCGTACATACACTATTTTTCATAAAATGTATTTTTCTCGATTTTTTTAAAAATATGTCTTACCAGTTAGTTGAATTACAGAATACAGAGGCCAATATTCTTTGCCCAATTTGTAAGCTTGCGGTTATTGATTGGACACAAGAACAGTATGTTCAACCTTGTGAACATACATTGTTCATTGCGATGGATTTGGGCTTTGAATTTGTAGCTGACCGTTTTGAAGAATACATGACTCAAAATGTAGATGAGTTACATGAAGATCCGAACATGAATATTTTTGATGCGATAACGACTACACCATATAAAAATCTAACTATTTTAAAAGCAGATCTTGGTGTAGATGGTTTATTTCGCTATGTAGGGATAAGTGATTGTTAAATTCATGAGTATAAAAAAGCCAATCTTTCGATTGGCTTTTTTATTATTATGCTTCTGGAGCTGCGCTGTATTGTTCGATTAATGGTTTTAATTCGCCATTTTGGAACATTTCGAGCATGATATCACTACCACCAATAAGCTCACCATTTACCCATAATTGTGGGAAAGTAGGCCAGTTTGCAATTTTTGGTAAAGTTGCACGAATATCAGGGTTTTCTAAGATGTTCACATATGCAAATGGACGACCAATTTGACTGAGCGCCTCTACTGCACGTGCAGAGAAACCACATTGTGGAAACTGTGGAGTGCCTTTCATGTAAAGTAAAACGGGATGCTTCGCAATTTGATCGCGAATTAACGCTTCAGTATCACGTGCTTGTTCAGTCATATGTAGATCCTCAACTAATCTTGCAGCATTATAGGGGGTGTTTACATTGCTTTGCAAACCACCTTGTTGCTTAAAGTTGCATAGAATATTCAATATTTTATTGTATAAACCGAAGTGATAGTAAAAAGCAGTCGAAATTTTAGATAAATGAGTAATGAGACTTTTCATCAGCGCAAGTTTTTGTTTATATAAACCCTTCTTAAAACCTCATACAGACAGAGTTCGTGATGACTGATATTACCCTAGCTCCAGTACAACCTGATCAACCAACACACTTAATGGCTACTTATGGTCGCCAAGCGATCAGTTTTGTCCGAGGCCGAGGGGCATATCTGTATACACAAGATGGTACAGAATACTTAGATGCACTCACTGGTATTGCTGTATGTGGTTTAGGACACGCTCATCCAGCTATTGCAGAGGCAATTGCAGAACAAGCAGCTACACTCGTACATACAAGTAATTTGTTTGAAATTCCTTGGCAAACTGCGGCAGCTCAAAAGCTTGCTGAAGTTTCGGGTATGGAAGAAATCTTCTTTTCAAACAGTGGTGCTGAGTCAAATGAAGGTGCAATTAAAATTGCGCGTAAATTTGGTACTCAACAAGGTATAAGCCTGCCAAAAATTATTGTTGCTGAGCAATCATTTCATGGTCGTACTTTAGCTACGCTTTCTGCAACAGGGAATAAGAAAGTACAAGATGGCTTTGCTCCTTTAGTAGAAGGCTTTATTCGAGTGCCATTTGGTGATATTGAAGCGATTCAAGAAGCAGCCTTACAACATCCCGATATCGTTGCTATTTTGATTGAGCCGATTCAGGGCGAAGGCGGCATTAATACCGCGCCACAAGGGTTTAGCTATTTAGAAGAAGTTCGCCACCTTTGTAATCAGCATAACTGGTTGATGATGCTAGATGAAATCCAAACTGGTAATGGCCGTACAGGTAAATACTTCGCATATCAACATACAAATATTATTCCGGATGTTTTAACCACTGCTAAAGGTTTAGGTAATGGTTTTCCAGTGGGTGCTGTAATGACTCAAGGTAAAGCTGTAGGTTTGTTAGGACCTGGAAGCCATGGTTCGACTTATGGCGGTACGGTATTGGGCTCTCGTGTGGTTTATACCGTAATTGATACGATTCAGAAGGAAAATGCAGTAGAGAATGCAGCAGTAGTGGGTAACTATATTGTTGACCAATTACGTGCCCAATTATCTGGTAAGAACGTACAAGTACGTGGTTTTGGTATGATGATTGGTATTCAACTACCTAAAGATTGTGCTGAGCTTGTTGCGATTGCTCGTGATGAATACAAACTTATTATTAACGTTACCGCAGGTTCTGTGGTTCGTTTATTACCTCCAATTAATATGACACAAGCTCAAGCCGATATTTTGCTAGAGCGTTTAGTTGCTTTAATTACGAATTATCTTTAAGTTTTAAAGGCAATAAAAATGGGCGTTAATCGCCCATTTTTATTTTTTGTGTTTAGCCTGAAATATATTGCTTTAATTGTTCAATCAAAACTTTTTGGTCTTCCATAGCGGCTTTAACTAAGTCACCAATTGAAATAAAACCAACCAATTTTCCATTATCCAATACAGGTAAGTGACGTAAATGACGATCGGTCATGAGCTGTAAACATTCTTCAACTGTATTATTTAAACCTACCGTAATTACTTTTGCCGTCATAATTTCAGCAACGGTAGTGCTATAAGATGAACGCTCCATAAGCGTTACTTTGCGTGTGTAATCACGTTCAGATAATATTCCGACAACTTTTTCACTTTCGGCTACGACTAAAGCACCAATACCTTTTTCAGCCATAATCGTAATTGCTTCGAGGACAGTTGCTTCGGGTGAAATTGTAAAAATCGCTTGTTCAGATTTGTTCTTAATTACTTGTGCAACGATAGTCATTTCTTCTGTCCTGTTGTTTTATCATTTTGATTTAAATTAGCTCGATTTTTAAAAAATGCAAAGACTAACGAGTCATTCAAATATAGATTTTATGCTCAAGCGCTCAAAAAGCACTCTAAATTTGGTAGCTTAAAACTTTAAGCTACCTGCCATTTTGGATGATTGAAAAAGAAATGATGCATTTGTTGAGTAGATAACTTCAACTTACGATGCGATGAGTTAAATAAAGCAGGAGTCACTTTTAACCGCGTTAAAGTAGGTAATAAAGATTCATGGAAGTCTTTTGGGGTAATTTTTCTTGGCTTGTAATTAGGCCAATGAGTTTTGGCATATCGATGTGCTTGAACTCCATTTAACCAAAACGGGAAAATAAAATCTTCCTGATCTGATTTAATAGCCCAGCCTTCATCAAATAGTCCCCAAAGAACCCCACAGTACATCATGGTTCTTAAAATATAAATCTTGATCATCAAGTCTTTAGAAACCGGTTGTAGATTAGTTAAACTGTTCATTTTAAATTTAAAGGTTTTCAACTTGTCTTGCTTATTATAAGAAAACCACATTACATTTCAGTTTAAACAGGTGTCAAATCGTAAACAAATATTGATGGCTCGAAATATCTATATAGATCAATGCCCAAAAAAGGTAATGCTGGGGTCGAGATTGAAGTGATGAAGTAAGGCTGTAGATAAATAGATAACTTTAGTTTCTTACAAGCATAAAAAATGCCACCTGAGTAAGACAAAGCGATTAAAGCTTTGGCGAAGCGCAAGAAAAATAGCAGCTAAATTTGTCTATATCGAATTTTTTACAGGCATAAAAAAACGCTACCTGAGCTATGACTGAAGTGTCGAAGTAAGGTTGTAGATAAATAGATAATTTTGGTTTTGTGTCGGTATAAAAAAACGCCACCTGAGCGAGACAAAGCGATTAAAGCTTTGGTGAAGCGCAAGAAAAATAACAGAAGAATTGATCTATATCGAGTTTCTTACAGACATAAAAAAAACGCCACCTAGGTGACGTTTATTTATGCTTGCATCGTGGCCAACTTCTGCCAATATTGTGCTTTCATGGAGTCACGTTCTACACGGAAACCTTGATAATATAGTTCTGCTAAGAATAGAGCAGCTTTACCGTGACCAGCACGAGCAACTTCTTCTAACTGTGCAACCGCATCTTGGAAATTCATTTGAGAGTGAATTGTGTTAACTGCAGTTGCGTATACATGTTCTAAATCATGATGAGAGATACGTTGAATCATATAAAACTCCTTATTTTAATTATGATTACTTTTTCTAAAGGCCACTGCCTTTGAACTAATGTAACTTAGAATTGTTAAACTAATATTACAAATTAATGGATTTGTCAACTATTGGTCGGCATCAGTTAGTTCACTATTAGGATACATGATTAAACATTATTCACAAATAATTTTGAGTAAAATCAATATGAGAATAAAAGACAAGGAGAATAACTATGACAAATACTATCGATGGCTTTGTTTTTGATACTCCTCCTAAAGAGGAGCAAATCATAGAGCTTGCCCATTACCATCGTAAATTATTAGATGAAGCAATTTTCCATCAAGAAATTCATTTAGGGGATTATTGTCTAGCACAACGTAAACGTGTTTTTGACTATGCTCGTCAATTAGCCCCTGACCAAAAAGCTCGATTCTATAATGTATATGATGGTGAGCTTAGAAAAATTGCAGATGAAGATGAATTGCACCCGGCTGATGCAGAAGAAGGTTTAAGCATTTTTGCTATGTTACTGGTTTTAGTAATTATTGCGGCAATCTTATACTTCTCTGTAATTCGCTCTTTAATAAGCTAAAGTTTGTCATCCAGTAAGGATAAAGAATAGAGCCTTACTGGATTTTGACCTTGTGCTGAAGTGCATTGAACCCTACACTACATAAATTAGAGGTAGGTCATGCTCACATTCAAAGAAAATTTTCTTAAATTAAAGTCTGAGTTCAAGGCAGATCAATGTTTTAATCTGGTTGTGATTATTATCATTGGCTGTATTTTTATGCTGTCTTATTTAGCATTACTTCGTCCTGTCAACTCGGAACAGTATCAGCGTATTGTGCAACTTTCACGGCAGGCGACATATCCTAGAACTCAAGATATGGCTGAGTTGATTATGGCTCAATCAAAAATTCATAGAGCAGAGTATTTAAAGTTAATGCATGCTTATCAGTTTGAACATGATCACATCAAGCAATATCCTGCGTTAGCACAAGAAGATACTCAATAAGTATTGTCTTTATTTCAACAAGGTTTTGCTCGCTATTGGAGCAGGCAAAAACTTGAATTTATGTTAAACTTTCTGTTTTTTAACACGCTGCTTTTCAAGGAATCGGCATGCAACAACAATCGAATATGCAAAATAAATTCTTGATAGATGCTGAGATCGGGGATGACGATGTCACATTACCTAATTTACCTGCTATCGATGTTCCTATCGTTGAGTCACCTGTTAAGCAAGAAGTAAAAGCTGAAGAAGTTGTTGAAGCTGCACCTTCAACTGAACCAGAGCAACCGAAGTCTGGCTTCTTTGGCCGAATGAAAGAAGGTTTGACTAAAACTCGTCGTAATTTCACCGATGGTATGGTCAATATCTTAATTGGTGGTAAAGAAATTGATGATGAGTTGCTTGAAGAAGTCGAAGAGCAATTATTAGTTGCAGATATTGGTGTTGATGCAACAAAAACGATTATTACCAACTTAACTGAACGTACTGCACGTGGCGATTTGATTTACTCACATTCGCTTTATAAAGCTTTACAAGAAGAGTTGGTTGCTTTACTTGCTCCACGTGTGAAGCCTTTACATATTGACCCAAATAAATCGCCTTATGTGATTTTAATGGTTGGTGTGAATGGTGTAGGTAAAACAACAACTATTGGTAAATTGGCTAAGCGTTTGCAAGGTGAAGGCAAGAAAGTAATGCTAGCAGCAGGTGATACATTCCGTGCAGCTGCTACTGAACAATTACAAATTTGGGGTGAACGTAACGATATTTCTGTTGTTGCTCAAGGCCATGGCGCAGACAGTGCTTCGGTTATTTTTGATGCTTTTGAAAGTGCACGTGCTAAAGGTATTGATGTATTGATTGCAGACACCGCAGGTCGCTTACATAACAAAAGTAACTTGATGGAAGAGCTTAAGAAAGTTAAGCGTGTTATGCAAAAAATTGATGCAACGGCACCGCATGAAATTATGTTAGTAGTAGATGCAGGTACAGGGCAAAATGCAATTAACCAAGTACAAGAATTTGACCAAGCAGTTGGTTTAACGGGTATCACTATTACTAAGTTGGACGGCACTGCAAAAGGTGGTGTGCTGTTTAATATTGCTAGCCGTACTCATGTACCAATTCGTTTTATTGGCGTGGGTGAAAAAATTGATGATTTAAGACCGTTCTCGGCGAAATCATTTGTTGCAGCATTATTTGAAACAGAAAAATAATTTGCAGCTTATCTATAAAAACCTCACAAAATAGTGAGGTTTTTTTATATTTATATCTTTTTTTATTGTTGCGAAAATAAAACGAACTGTCATATTTTTAATGCTGATTATAAGAAATGAGTTTCATAGACTATATTCATTCCCAAACAACGGCCAATGGTCAATCAAATAGGTAGGAAATAACAAAATGTCTACTTTCTTAGATAAAATTAAAAACCGTCGTACTATTTATGCAATTGGTAAAAATGTTGCATTAGATCGCACAAAAATTGAAGAAACAATTCGTGAAGCGGTTAAACATAGTCCATCAGCATTCAACTCTCAATCTTCACGTGTAGTAACCCTTTATGGTGAATCACATGCTAAATTTTGGAATTTAGTTCGTGAAGCGCTACGTAAAATTGTTCCTGCAGATGCGTTCGCTGGTACAAATGCAAAAATTGATAGCTTTGTTGCTGGTGTAGGTACAGTACTATTTTATGAAGATCAAGCTGTTGTTAAAAGCTTGCAAGAGCAATTTGAATTATATGCAGATAACTTCCCAGTTTGGTCTGAACATTCAAGTGCAATTGCTCAGTTTGCGACTTGGACTGCACTTTCAGAACTTGGTTTAGGTGCGTCTTTACAACACTATAACCCAGTTGTTGACGCCGATGCTGCTGAAGCATTTGATGTACCTGCAACTTGGAAATTACGTGCTCAGTTAGTATTTGGTTCTGTTGAAGCGCCAGCTGGTGAAAAAGCATTCATTAGCGATGAAGACCGTTTCAAAACATTTAACTAATTTTCGTTAATGAAAAGGGTACCGCTTAGGTACTCTTTTTTTATGTGTTTAAAATTAACAATCAAAATAGATATTTATTATAATTCAATAACATATTTTAAAAGTTTTAAGCGCAGTTTCGCCAAAAAAACAAGTGTCATAAAATCGTCATAATCATATTGCATATTGCTCATGTTTTTAGAAACTATTAAATATTATAGAGACGTGAACAGATGACTTTAAGATTAAGTGTTGCTGCGATTGGTTTATTACTCAGCGGTTCAGTATTTTCAGCAGTTACAATTACAGTACCAGAGGAAATTGTAATCCTTGCGGTGAATGGTCAAGAAGTCAATTCAGGATTATTCCGTTCTTCTAAGAATAACTACAAAGTTGATGCGGGTACAACGAACCTAAGTGTGCGTTATCAGGAATACTTTGAACATCTAAATGGTGAACACGATATTGTTAAGTCTGGTGTCGTTACAATTCAGACACCATCATTAAAAGATGGACAAACTTATAAGCTTGCAATGGTAGGTGCTCCAAAAGAATTTGAACAAGCAAAAAAATATGCTGAGCAACCAACAGTCGCTGTATATAATTCAAATAATGAACTAGTTGTTCAACAGACTGGTGCAAATAATGAAGCAAAACCTTGGTTTGCGACAGGCTTGTTAGGTAAGGTTACTGACTTCACGACTAAATCATCTAAGCAACAACCCGATGCCGTATATGCAGCTGCAAAACCGACCACAGCTCAAGTTGCTGCACCTATTGCCGTAACAGTACCTTCAGCAGGTGTGGCACAAACGAATGATCAGCGTTTGGTCGAAATTTGGCAAAAATCTTCTAAAGCTGAGCGTCAAAAATTTATGGCTTGGTTAGCTGAACAATCAAATTAATCAATTGCTATTCAAAATAAAGCCGATTTAATATCGGCTTTATTTTTTAGAATATTTTAAATAGCCTAAGTATATTTATGATAAATTTAAATTTCCGTTTAGCTAAAGTGAATGATATTCCTTCACTTGTAGATTTGATTAATCAGGCCTATAGAGCGCAACAAAGTAGAAGCTGGACAACTGAAGTTGAATTTGTAAAAGGCCAACGTATTAGTCAAGAGCAATTGAAACAGCAATTAGAATTACCTAACTCAGTATTATTGGTTGCAGAAATAGATTCTTCACAAATTGCTGCATGCATAGGCCTTACATTTCAAAACAACGCGGTTGAGATAGGGACATTCTGTATAGATCCTCAAATACAGAATATGAAAGTAGGTCGTTCGGTTCTGGAGTACGCTGAACAGTTTGCTTTGCACAAAGTACCGGAATTGGACAGTGCAATCATGTATGTATTGAATGTACGTTCAGAGCTAATTAGTTATTATGAGAGACGAGGATATACAAAAACAGGCAATCAAGAACCATATCCACTTGAAGCAGATGTTGGCGTTCCACTTGTACCTATTAAGCTGATTGAAATGAAAAAGGACCTCAAATGAGGTCCTTTTTGTTTAGGTTAGAAACCAGATGTAATAGCCTAAAAGCATGAGAGGCCAAGCTACCCATGGACTAAATAACCATTTCCATAACCAGAAGTGGGGTACAAAACCAACACCATAAATGAAGCCTCCGGAAATCCCCACCATGACCAGCATAAGCTGGCTATGATTGTAGTGTCCGTTTGCATCTAACATCAGTGAAGGATGAACCAGTAAAATTGCAGCAAGCGGCAATGCCAACAGAAATGAAATGGCCATTGCAAATGCTTGAGCTTTTCTTTGATTTGATGCTGTCATTGCGTTTGCCATGCTTTATTCCTCATCCAAATTTTGATGGTGTTCGATATAAAGAGCGCTCAATACACCTGCAAAACATGCCATCAAAATCCCAAGAATCCATGCGAAATACCACATTTGCTTCTCCTTATTAGTACAAGCTGTGCGAGTTTGACTCGATATGTTTGTTGGTAATCACGCCCCACATTTTGTAATACGACCAAGTTGTATAGAGCAAAATGATTGGAACAAAAATACATGCAGCAACAGTCATAACACCTAAAGTACGGTGACTAGATACAGCATCCCACATTGTTAAGCTAGAGTTTGGGTTAATACTCGATGGCAATAAAAATGGGAAGAGAGCAAACCCAGCAGTTAAGATTGCACCTACAATCATTAAGCTTGTACCGGCAAAGCTCAAGCCTGCTTTTGCTTTTGATGCTGTAAAGAAGGCAATAATTGCCCCTAAAATTGCGACAACTGGAGCAACCTTAGTGATTGGATAGCTGGAGTAGTTGTTCATCCAACCTGGGTTGTTATTTGTGACGACTTGTTTAGCTAAAGGATTAAGAGCAGCATTTGGATCAATTGCAGCAGCATAGCTATAACCAGGAACTTGACCGAAGTATAACCATGCCCCAATTACAAGGAAACAAACCAAGAATACTGCTGCCATAATTTGGGTGGCTTTAGCAGAACGCTGTTTTAAAGCGCCGTCTGTACGCAGCATAAGCCAAGCACCGCCGTGCGCGCACAGCATAGATAAACTGACGATACCGCAAACTAAAGCAAACGGATTAAGAAGAGCAAAGAAGCTACCCGAATATTCAGAGCGCAATGTGCTATCTAAACTAAAAGGAATACCTAAGAATAAATTACCGAATGCTATACCGAAAACTAGAGCAGGCACGGCACCACCAATACAAAGGCCCCAGTCCCAAGAGTTGCGCCATTTTGTATTTTCAAGTTTAGAACGATAGTCAAAACCTACAGGGCGCAAGAATAGGGCAAATAGCACAAGTAATAAGGCCCAATACATTCCGGAGAATGCAACTGCGTAAACCATAGGCCAAGCTGCAAATAGGGCGCCACCTGCGGTAATAAACCAGACCTGATTACCATCCCAGTGCGGTGCAATAGTATTGATAGCAGCACGACGTTCGTTATCAGTCTTGCCGACAAAAGGCATGAGTGCCATTGAGCCCATATCGAAGCCATCAGTTAAAGCAAACCCGATGAGTAAGACTCCAACTAACACCCACCATATGATTTTTAGGAGTTCGTATTCAATCATGATAAAACCTCCCCATTAACAGGTGCTTTCGGCTCTTGTTTTTCAAAATGATATTTACCAGTGTGAAGAGAACTTGGCCCTAGGCGAGCAAATTTAATCATCAAGTACATTTCAATAATAAGCAGGACAGTGTAGAACGCTGCTAATGCGAGAATGGAGCCCCATACATCACCTGTACTTAAACTCGAAGTTGATAAGTGTGTCGGTAAAATCTCACCAATAGACCAAGGTTGACGGCCTCCTTCAGCGACATACCAGCCTGTTTGAGCTGCAATCCACGGAAGAGGTAATGCAAACAATGCGTATTTGAGTAACCAAGGTTTATTTTCAGCATTTCTTTTTGCAACAGCCCAAGTCGCTAAAATGAAAAGAAGCAACATTAAGAAACCAGATGCAACCATTGCACGGAAAGAGAAGAACAATGCAGTCACATTTGGAACAGTGTCTTTGACAGCGGCTTGGATATTTTGTTCGCTTGCGTCTACGACATTTGGTGCATATTTTTTAAGAAGTAGGCCATAACCTAAATCTTTTTGGTTTTTCTCAAATGAAGCTAATAACTCTGGTGAGCGATCACCAGCACGTAGTTTTTCAAGTTCAGCATAAGCAAGCATACCGTTGCGAATACGAACTTCATGCTGCTGCATGAGATCTTTAAGACCAGTAACTTCTTTAGTTGTTGAGCGAGTTGCAATTAAACCTAATGCATAAGGAATTTTAACTGCATAGTCTGTTCGCATTTCTTCATGATTCGGTACACCAAATAAAGTAAATGGTGCAGGCGCAGGGTGAGTATCCCATTCAGCTTCAATTGCAGCGAGTTTAGTTTTTTGCACATCACCTAGTTCATAACCAGATTCATCACCGAGCAAAATCACTGAAAGTGTAGAAGCAAGTCCGAAAATTGCGGCAATTGCAAATGAACGGCGAGCAAAAGGAAGATCACGTTTTTTAAGCAAGTAATAGCTTGAAATGGCGAGTACGAAAATCGCACCAGTTACATATCCGGCAGAAACAGTATGTACAAATTTTACTTGCGCAACTGGATTGAAAATAAGTGCACCGAAATCAACAAGCTCCATACGCATGGTTTCAAAGTTAAATGCTGCACCGACAGGGTTTTGCATCCAACCATTCGCAACTAAAATCCAAAGCGCTGACATATTAGAGCCAAGAGCAACTAACCAAGTTACACCTAAATGTTGTACTTTGCTCAGACGGTCCCATCCGAAAAAGAATAAACCGATAAATGTCGATTCAAGGAAGAATGCCATTAAGCCTTCAATTGCCAATGGTGCACCGAAAATATCACCTACATAGTGTGAGTAATATGCCCAGTTTGTCCCAAATTGGAACTCCATGGTTAAGCCTGTAGTTACACCTAAGGCAAAGTTAATACCAAATAATTTTCCCCAAAACTTAGTCATATCTTTGTAAATTTCTTTACCGGATATCACGTAAGTTGTTTCCATAATGGCCAGAATAAACGCAAGGCCTAGGGTCAAAGGTACGAAAAGAAAGTGATACATTGCGGTCATAGCAAATTGGAACCGCGAAAGATCAACCACGCTTTCAGAAATCATCAACGTGTCTCCTTAATGTGGGAAGTGTTATCGCCTGCAATATGCTCAGCGACTTGATTGTCGAAATTTTTGGGGATAGTGGGAGCATCAAACCAAATATGTTTGATTGTTAAGAGAAGCACGACTTTAATTATTAGAATAATCGTAATTTCTCTAACTAATTTGGCATTAATATCTAGATTTTTAAGGCTCATAAAATAAACCTCGATACATATTAATTTCATTATTAATCAAAATATATTAAAAATAAACAATAAATATATTTTAAATAAAAACTTAATTATCTTTTTTATATAAAACAATGACTTATATAT